>NZ_JBHYHC010000002.1:85185-247072 GCF_042738955.1 Umezawaea sp. NPDC059074 | reverse complement strand
GTGGTGGGGGGGGGGGGGGGCTTCTTCGCCGCGGGGGGGTGGGGGGGGGGGGGGCGTTGGTCTTCGGGGCCTCCCGACCGCTCACGGCCGCTAGAGCGTGCTCAGGTCGACCACCGCGGCCAGCGCGGCGTTGCCCGCGTCGGACGGGTGCAGGTGGTCACCCGAGTCGAACTCGGCCTTGAGCCGCAACGGGTCCTGCGGGTCGCGCAGGGCCGCGTCGAAGTCGAGGACGCCGTCGTACAGGCCGCCGGTGCGGATGAACTCGTTGATCGCGCCGCGAGTGGCCTCCATCCCGTCGGTGTAGGCGCCCCAGCCCTTGATGGGCGTGATGGTCGCGCCGAGCACCCGAATCCCCTTGGCGTGCATGCGGGCGACGAGTTCCTGGTACCCCGCGATGAACTTCCGCGGATCGGCTTGGCGCGGATCCTGGTGCAGGTCGTTGACGCCTTCGTAGAGGATCACCGTGCGCACGTTGGTGCGGTTGAGCACGTCGTCGTCGAGCCTGGCCAACGCGCTGCGCCCGTACGCCAGCTCCCCGCCGTCGAGCAGCACGCGGTTCGCGCTGATCCCGGAGTTGACCACGCCGAGCCGGGACGCGGCCGGGAGCTGCTTGAGCCGGTCGGCCAGGTAGTCCGGCCAGCGGTGGTTGGCGTCGGTGGTCGAGTACCCGCCGTCGGTGATCGAGTCGCCGAGCGCCACGACGGTGCCCTTGGCACGGGAGTCGCGGACGTCGACCTCCTCGACGTAGAACCAGGACCCGGTCCGGCGGTCGAACTTCGCGCCGGAGGTGTCCATCGTGAAGTCGCCCGCGTTGCTGAGGAACGACGTCTGCTGCGCCGACGGGTGGTAGCTCACCGGGCCCGCGGCGTACGTGCTGTGCGTGCTGATCAGCAGGTCCGCGTCCTCGGGCACGGTGAAGTCGAGCGGGTCGCTCTGGATCTCCGCGCCCGCCGGGATGCTGACGCTCTGCCGCCCGCTGAACGTCAACGGCCGCACCGATCCCTCGACCGCGTCGGCGTTGTCGGCGTTGGCCCGCAGGGCGATGGACGTGTGGTCGAGCACCAGCGGGCCGGTGCCGAACTTGTTGGAGAACCGCACGCGCGCCGCCGTGCCGCCGACGCTGGTGTGCACGACGCTGCGGATCGTCTCGCCGGTGAACCACCCCTGCGAGCCCACGATCGGCGCGGCCTGCGCCGTGCCCCACGTGCCGACCCAATCACCCGCCGGGGCGGGCTTGCCGCCATAGACCTCCACCTCGGCCAGCGTCAGGTAGTCCTTCTTGGACAGTTGGACCATCACGTACCGGCCGGCGACGCCGGGCTTCTCGACCGTCACGACCGGAGCGGGACCGGTGCGGTGGCTCGACCAGACCCCCGGCCTCGCGGCCTGCTGGGTCGGGGTCAGCGAGGTGTCGAACGGCTGGTCGGACACGAACGTCCAGTGGTCGTCGAGCCGTTGCGTGCAGCAGTCGGTGCGGTTCCACACGTTCACGGTGGAAAGCGGTGAACTCGCGCCGAGGTCGACCTGCCACCACGCGTACTCGTTCTCGTCGGTGTGGCTCACGGAGTTGTTGCCGAACACCCCGTTCGTGTCGCCGTCGACCACGCGGGAGGCCGCGCCGCCGTACGCCTCGGAGGACGAGACGGCGGGCTTGCCCTGCGCCAGGTTCGGGCTGCCCGCCAGCGCCATCGCGAAGATGTGCAGCGCGGGCACGTCCACGCCGACCTCGGAGCCCACCATCGGCAGCTTGACCGACTTCACCGTCTTGGCCGGGTCCAGCTTCACCTCGGCGGCGAAGATGTAGACGTTCCTGTTGTCCCGCCCGTTGTTCGGGGTGTTCCGGTACGGCATCGTGATCACCGGCGTGTGCCCGTCCGGCGGGGCTTCGGCCCAACTCGGGGCACCGATCGTGTAGTCCAGCGTCGTACCGTCGGTGTAGTTGACCGTGCCCGTGCCGGAGGTGGCGTAGGTGCTGGTCAGCAGGAAGCCCAACGTCGGCGACGACCCGATCAGGCCGACGGTCTGGCCCGCCGCCAGGGTGTTGTTCGGCGTGCCGGGGGACGCGGTGGGCCAGGTGTAGGTGATCCCGTTCCAGCGGACCGGGCCGCCGGGCACGACACCCTTGGTGGCCAACGCCTCCGCGGAGTAGGTGTAGCCGAAGCCGTCGACGTTGCCCGGCCCGGTGTTGCCGTCGTTGGTGACGCCGACGTTGCTCGCCGTCGTGCTCAAGCCGCGGCACAGCGTGGTCGTGGCGTCCACGTCGACCGCGCTCGTGCCCGCGCGAGTGGTGACCGAGACCGCGCCGCCGCTGGAGTCCTTCGGCAGCTTCACGGTCAGGTGGTTGGACGACACGAAGGTGACCGGCCGGACCTGCCTGCCCGCGACGGTGACCTTGGCCTGCGGCGTGAACCCGGACCCGGAGATGAGGATGTCGTCGGTGCACGTCGGACTGGCCAACGCCACCACGGGTGCGCGCTTCGTGGTCAGCTCGCGGTACTTGCCCTGCAAGCCCGCCGCCGCGAACACGGCGTTGGGCACCTCGCCTGCCTGCGGGTTCTGCCCGATCAGCTTGTTGCCGCCGAGGTCCTCCAGACCGACCGGCGCGGGCGCGCAGCCGAACGAGTTCATCGTGCCGACGCGGTAGTTGTCCTTGCGCCGCAGGTGACCCGTGGTCGAGCAGCCGCCGTTGAAGCCGCCGTTGTCGTTGTACTGGACGTTGCCGGTGATGGTGACGTAGTCGCCGCCCTCGTCGTTGTAGATCGAGTTCGCGGTCTTCCGCCCGCTGAAGTTCACGTTTCCCTGCACCGTGAGGCCGTGCTCGTAGCTCTTGCCCTGCGGTCCGCTGGTGTAGACGGCTCCACCGTCGTAGCGCACGAGCATGTCGCGGTACACCAGGTTGTAGGAGATGGTGTTGTCCCCGTTGTTGTTGGGGTTCTCGTCGGGGAACGTGGAGTTGGTGCGCCACCCGCCCCAGCCGGAGGAGATGCCGCTGTAGGGCACGTCGGTGATCTCGTTGTGGGTGATGCTCGTGCCGCGCGAGTAGCCGTTGACGATCGCGGGCGCGCCGGTGAACTCCACGCCCGTGTGGTGCACGCGGTTGTTGTCGATCGTGTTGCCGGTGGGGAACGCGTCCCCGGTGGCCTGCGGGTCGTCGACCGCGCCGAGCAGGATGCCGACGCCGGAGACGTCGGTGACCGTGTTGCCCCGCACCACGTTCCCGGTCACGCCGTGCTGGAAGCCCAGCCCGGCCCCGCCGAGGTGCTGGAACGTGTTGTCCAGGAAGGAGACGTTCTTGGTGCCGGTCAGGTCCACGGCGGCGTCGGGCCGGGTCCACGCGGCGAACGGGCAGGTGCCCTTGGGCTCGGAGTAGTTGCAGAGGCCCTGGGACTTGGAGCCGCCGACGCCGGTGATCGTGAAGTTGGCCTGCATCTCCACGAAGCCCTCGTCGGACGCCGGGCGCAGCCACGTCGAGTAGGCGAACTCCAGGCCCTGGAACGTGACGTCGTGCAGCGGCGCGGCGGCGGTGGTCGTCGTCCGGACCAGCCCGTCCAGCTTGGCCGCCGTGAAGTTCATCCGCCGCGGGTCCTCACCTTGCTTCGCCTGGTAGTACAGGACGTGCGTGGTGTCGTCGAGGTACCACTCGCCGTCGCTGATGAGCTCGAACGCGTTCTCGATCAGGCTCGGCTTCGCGTCGGTCGGGAAGGTCGGGAACCCGCCGTGCGGGTTGTCGCCGTACGGGCCGCGCGGGCCATCGGGCAGGTCGAGGTTGTCCCAGCACGGCTGGCGCATGGTGACGGCCGTGCCGCTGATGCCCGCGACGGCGCACCGCGGCTCGCTCCACGAGCCGTGCCCGTCGGCGAACACGAACTCCAGGCTTCCGGGGTTGCGCCAGGAGGCCATCGAGGTGTCCGCGGCGGTGTACCCGGTCGCCGTCTGCGTGAGGTCGACCGGGGCCGTGCCGCTCGCGCGGGTCAGCCGGGAGCCATCGGCGTAGAGCTGGCGGGTCTTCAGGTCCTTGGGGGCCTTGGCGCTCCACAGGTTGTTCGAGCCCTTGGTCCACCCGGAGATCGGCACGCCGCCGCTGAGCACCGGGGTGCGGCCGCCCGCGGCCTCCCAGCGGACCCGGTGGCCGTGGGTGCCGGAGTCGGCGGCGGTGAACGTGAGCTGCGAGGCGAGCTGGTACGTGCCGCCCTCCAGGCTCACGACGAGGTCGCCGCGCATCGACGGCGCGAGGTCGCGCACCCGCTGCTGGGCCCGCGTGATCGAGCAGGGCGAGCGGTCGGTGCACTGGGACCCGCCGCCTCCCGGCGAGACGTGCAGGGTGGTCGTCTGAGCCGCCGCCGCGGGCGTGGCCGCGACGGCCAGCGCGACGAGCGCGCCTGCCAGGACGGCGCTGAACGATCTCGACACCATTGTCGGTCTGTCCTTCCGGTGGAACCAGGGACCGGGACGATCAGATATCAGATATGAAACTGCTCCTTCCTACCGCCGCCTCGGGAGTGCGTCAATGGTCCGGAAGTCGGGCTCGTCAGGGCCCGCGCGATTCCTCCGGCCCAAATCGCCCAGATGCGGTAAGATCGGATATCAGATATGAAGTAGCCCTCTCCCGCCGCGAGCCGACTCGCTCACGGCAGCGGTCGGCGAACACCAGGCGCGGGCCTAAGATCGAACGACCGGGTCGGGAAGGAACGAGGGAGGATGACCACAGTGCCCAAGGACGCGCCGTCACGTCTGCCGCGGTTGACACCGCCCCCGCGGACGATGCTGCGCGACACGGTCTACGAGGCCATCAAAGGCATGCTGATGGACAACGACCTCGCTCCCGGCGCCCGGCTGTCCATCGACGGCATCGCGCGCGAGCTGGAGGTCTCCCCCACCCCGGTCCGCGAGGCGATGACCAAGCTCGAGTCCGACGGCCTGGTCGCGAAGCGCCCGCACGCCGGCTACATCGTCGCCCCGCTCATGGACCAGGTGTCCCTGGACAACCTGTACGAGTTCCGCCTGCTGATCGAACCCGCCGCTGCGGGCCTCGCCGCGGGCAGCGCCTCCAAGGCGCAGGTGAACCAGCTGCACAAGGTCATCAACGACATGGCGGGCCGTCCGCACGGCGAGAACTACCAGGGCTACCGGGACTTCGCCGTGCTGGACGCGCTGCTGCACCGCACGATCGCCGAGGCGTCGGGCAACCACCTCATCGTCGACGCCCTCGCCCGGCTGCACGCGCACACCCACAACTACCGCCTGTACTTCCGCACCGGCATGGCCGACGAGACCAAGCGGGAGCACGAGCTGGTGGTGCAGTCGATCGCCGACCAGGACCCCGCGGCCGCCGAGGCCGCCATGCGGGCGCACCTCGACTCCTCCAGGGCCCGGCTCCGCGCCGCCTACCCCCGGCAGTGATCCAGCCGCACGACGGCAGGCAGTGACCGCGGACCTCCTGGCACCACTGCCGATCCTCGGTCGGACGAGCAGCGGCCGAGGCGGGGCCCGCCCCCGAAACCACCCGATCGACGGCGTGCTCCCACCCGTCGGGACCTGTCCGCGTCGCCCGGCCGTCCAGCACCCTGGACGGCTACGAGGGGGGACGATGGCAGCACGCCGCCGCAAGAAGGCGTTCAGGGGTTGGCGGGTCGGCGGGTCGGTCGCCGCGGTGTGGCTGGGGGTGCTCTTCGTCCAAGCGCATCCGGGGTGGTCGGCCGCGATCTTCGCCGTGCTGTCGGTGATCGGCACCGCCGTGCTGGTGGTGCGGCGGAGGAGGCGGGTGGCCGCGGAGGCGTGGCAGGCCGAACTCGACCGGGCGATCGAGGTCACCGACGGCATGGGTGGGACCGAGTTCGAGTTGTGGACCGCTCGACTGCTGGGTCGGTCGGGGTGCGTGGACGTCGAGGTCGTCGGTGGTTCCGGGGACCTGGGCGCCGACGTCACGGCCATCGCGCCGGACGGTGGCCGGATCGTGGTCCAGTGCAAGCGCCACGGCACCGGCAACAAGGTCGGGTCCCCGGCGTTGCAGCGCTTCTCCGGCACCGCCCGCGCCGTCCACGGGGCGCACCACGCGGTGGTCGTCACGACGTCGACGTTCACCCGGCCCGCTCAGGACTTCGCGACGGCCATGGGCATCGTGCTGGTCGACCGCGATGCCCTGGCCGAGTGGGCGCGCACCGGTGTCGCGCCGATCGCGTTCACTCCGCGTCCTGGTGGATCAGTCCCATCACCTGGTGGCTGGTCGGCTCGTAGTCGTGGTCGTTGACGACCTCGCCGCACACGTGGAAGTCCCGCATCACCACGATCCGGTCGGCCAGCGTCACCATCTCCACCAGGTCGCTGGTGATCAGCAGCACCGCGAGCCCGTCCGTGGCGAGCTGCCAGATCAGCTCGTGGAACGCGGCCTTGGTGCGGACGTCGATGCCGACGGTCGGCTCGTCGATGATCAGGATCTCGGTCTCGGCCGCCAGCCACTTGGCCAGGCTGACCTTCTGCTGGTTGCCGCCGGACAGCTCACCCACGAGCTTGTCCGTCGAGGACAGCCGGATCCCCAGCCGTTCCACGTACTTCTCGGCCAGTTCCCGTTCGCGCTTCGTCGACACGCCGCCGAACGGCTTGGAGATCCGGTCCCACACGGCGACGGCGATGTTCTTCGTGACCGGCTGGTCCAGGAACAGGCCCTCCTCCTTGCGGTCCTCGGGCACGTACCCGATGCGGTGCGTGCGCAACGCGTCGCGCACGTCCTTGATCCGCACGGCCTTGCCGCGCACCCGGACCTCGCCGGAGGTGATCGCGGACAGCCCCAGCACGGCCTTCGCCAGCTCGCTGCGACCCGCGCCCACCAGCCCGTACAGACCGAGGATCTCCCCCGGCCGCAACGAGAGCGACACGTCCTCGTGCCCGACGGCGGTGGACACGCCCGCCAGTTCCAGCACCGGCTCGGCGACCACGGGCGGCCGCGCGGGCAGGTCGACGGCGCTGTGCGCGCGGCCGACCATCGCGGTGATGAGGTCCTGCTTCGCCAACTCCTTGAGCGGCATGGACTCCAGCACCGACACGCCGTCGCGCAGCACGGTCACGGTGTCGCAGAGCTCGTAGACCTCTTCCAGCTTGTGCGACACGAACAGCACCGCGGTCCCGTTGTCCCGCAGCTTGCGGATCACCTCGAACAGCCGCTCGACCTCGCTCGGCGTGCTCGCGGTGGTCGGCTCGTCGAGCAGCAGCACGCTGCTCTCCATCGACAGCGCCTTGGCCACCTCGATCAGCTGGAGCTGCGACACCGGCAGGCCCCGTACCCGGCGGTCCGGGTCGAGGTCCAGGTCCAGCAGGTCGAGGCACCGCTTGGCCTCCGCGCGGATCGCGGCCCGGTCCAGCAGGCCACCCTTGGCGGGCAGCCGTTGCAGCGCGATGTTCTCGCCGATGGAGAACTCCGGCACGAGGTTGCGCTCCTGGTGCACCACGCCCACGCCCGCGCGGGACGCCGCCTGCGGCGAGTCGAGGTGGACCTCCTCGCCGCCCACCGAGAGCGTGCCGCCGTCCGGCCGGTACACGCCGGTCAGGATCTTGATCAGCGTCGACTTGCCCGCGCCGTTCTCGCCGAGCAGCGCGTGCACCGAGCCGGGCTCGATCCGCAGGCTCGCCTTGTCCAGCGCCCGAACACCGGGGAACAGCTTCACCAGGTCCTGTGCGATCAGCATTACGCCGCCCCTCGACGGTGGGTGAGCACGACGGTGCCGAGCACCACCGCGCCGACGACGAAGTTGACCCAGCTGGGGTTGAGCGAGAACTGGGCGCGGGCCACGTCGACGAGCCGGATGATGATGGCCGCCAGCACGGTCCCGGACACCGACACCGCGCCGCCGGACAGCGCGACGCCGCCGATGATCGGGGCCGCGAAGCTGGCCAGCAGCCAGTCGCCGCCGATGCTCTGGTTCACGCCCGGCGCGGACGCCAGCGTGACGACCGCCGCCACGCCGATCAGCAGCCCGGACAGCGCGTGGGCCAGCACGATGGACCGGTTGTTCGAGATGCCGGAAAGCCTGGCCGCCAACGGGTTCCCGCCGCTCGCGAGCAGGTACCGGCCCCAGACCGCCCGGCGCAGGAACACCGCCAGCACGACCGCGACCGCCAGTGCCACCAGGAACACCACGGGGATGTGGAAGATCGCCGCGCGGCCCAGCGACCGCAGCACCGGCGAGTAGTCGGACACCGTGGCGGTGCCGACCATCTCGTACTGGAGGCCGGTCAGGATCGTCATGGTGGCCAGCGTGACGATGAACCCGTTGATGCGGGTGAGCACCACGAGCACGCCGTTGACCACGCCGACGAACGCGCCGAGCAGCAGCGCTCCGGGCACCGCGAGCCACACCGGCACCCCGTGCGTCGCCATGGCCACGCCGCCCGCGCAGGCGACGAACCCGCCGAGCGCGCCGACGGAGAGGTTCATCTGCCCCACGGCCAGCGCCACCAGCTGCGCCAGTCCGATGAGGACGGGGACGGCCAGGTAGGCGAAGAACGTCTCGATGGCCGAGCCGCTGAGCAGCGAGCCGCCGGACGTGACCGCCAGCGCGGCGTAGCCGACCACGGCCACCACGGCGAGCGTGGTCTCGTTGGACTTGAGCCGAGCAGCGTCGAGGGTGATCACCGCCGGACCGCCTTCCGCTCCGTGACGACCTGGCGCACGCGGTCCAGCGACAGCGCGGCCAGCAGGATGATGCCCAGCGAGATCGACAGGCTCTGCACGCTGGCGCCCAGCATGGTGAGGCCCTGCCGGATGACCTGCGTCAGCGACGTGCCGAGGAACGTGCCGATGATCGACACCGCGCCACCGGTCAGCAGCGTGCCGCCGAGCACCGGGCCGAGGAACGACGGGAGCATGAACTCCGAGCCGATCGTCGCGGTGAACGACCCGCTGGTGACCGCCAGCATGAAGCCCGCCAACGCCGCCAGCCCGCCGGACAGCGCGTGGGCGCCGACGATCCGCCGGTCCACCGGGATGCCGGACAGCTCGGCGGCGACGGGGTTGCTGCCGACCATGAGCATCTCGCGCCCGGTGCGGGCGCGGGAGAACAGGTAGCCGACCACGAGCATCGCCAGCACGGCGAAGATCGCGAGCTGCGGGATCGCCCCGGTGCCGCACACCGGGCCGACGCACACGTCCGCCAGCGAGAACGTCCGGAGTTCTTGCATGCCAGGCGGTTTCACCGTGAACGCGGCCGAGGTGGTCAGCTCGGAGTACACCAGCGACACGAACCCCAGCAGCGCGAAGTCCATCGCCAGCGTCACCACGAACGAGTTCACCCCGGACGAGGTGATGATCAGCCCGGTCAGCGCGCCGATCGCGGCCCCCGCGGCGACGCCGATGACCAGGCCGACGTACAGCGGCAGGTGCCACTGCTCGTAGGCCAGGCCCATGAACATCGCGCCGAACGCCGCCATCCGCCCGACCGCGATGTTGAGGTGCCCGATGGACAGCACCGCGAGCTGCGCCAGGCCGACCACGGTCAGCGTGGCCACGTCGCGCAGCAGCGGGAACACCACGAACCGCTCGTTGAAGAACGTCGGGATCAACGAGCCGAAGACGACGGCCAGCAGGACGAGCAGCAGCACCAGACCGGTGCGCTGGTCGGCGATGGACCGCCGGAGGAACCGGAGGGTCACGCGACTCTCCGGTCGTCCATGGCGTCGCGGTCCCAGGCGATGCCCAGGCCGGGAGCCTCGGGCGCGACGGCGTGGCCGTCCTCGACGGCCATCTCCGCCGTCGTGATCGCCCGCAGCTGCGGGATGTGCTCGACGTACCGGCCGTTGGGGATGGCCGCGGTGAGGCTCACGTGCAGCTCCATCAGGAAGTGCGGGCACACGGCGACGTTGAACGCCTCGGCGAGGTGCGCGACCTTGAGCCACGGCGTGATGCCGCCGACGCGGGCCACGTCCACCTGCACGACGGACGCCGCGCCGCGTTCGAGGTAGTCGCGGAACTGGCCGACGGAGTACAGCGACTCCCCGACCGCCACGGGGATGCTGGTGGAGCGGGCGAGCCGCTCGTGCCCGGCGACGTCGTCGGCGGGCAGCGGCTCCTCCAGCCAGAACAGGTCGACGGGCGCGAACGCCTCCGCCCGCCGGATGGCCTCGGCGGCCGTCATCGACTGGTTGGCGTCGACCATGAGGTCGAAGCGGGGGCCGACCGCGTCCCGAACGGCTTGGAGCCGTTCGAGGTCCTCGTGCGCGGTCGGCTTGCCCACCTTCACCTTGACGCCCTTCCAGCCGGCGTCGACGGCCGCCTTCGCGCCGACCACGAGCTCCTCGGTGCTCAGGTGCAGCCAGCCGCCTTCGGTGTCGTACAGGGGGACCTTCGGTCTGAACCCGCCCGCGACCCGCCAGAGCGGTTCACCGGCGCGTCGGCACTTCAGGTCCCACAGGGCCGTGTCGACCGCCGCGAGGGCGAGCGACGTGATCGCCCCGACCGTGGTGGCGCGGGTGGACGCGAACAGGTCGTGCCACACCCCCTCCACCCGGCGGGAGTCCTGGCCCACGAGCCTCGGCAGCAGGTGGTCGCGGAGCAGCGCGTGCACCGCGGACCCACCCGTGCCGATCGTGTAGGAGTAGCCCAGTCCGACAGCGCCGTCGTCCGTGGTCACCTCGACGAAGATGGTCTCCTGCTTGAGGAAGGCCTGCACCGCGTCGGTGCGGACCTGCTCGACCTCCAGGTCGACGACGAACGCCTCGGCCTTGCTGACGACAGCCACCGGCTGGTCCCCTCTTCGCTTGATCAGGTCAGGAGCACTTGAGGACGCTGCTCTTGAACTGCTCGGTGAGCTGCGTGGTCTTGGCCTTGCGCTCGGTGTCGTAGGTGTCGACGTTGGCCTTGGTGATCACGAACGAGCCGGAGTCGACCGTCGTGCCGGGGGTGGCCATGGTGCAGGCGCCGGTGGCGAGCTGCACGAGCGCCCAGCCGCCCACGTAGGCCTGGCCGGTCGGGTTCTGCGCGATGGTCGCCGCCACCGAGCCGTCCTTGATGCCGCTCAGGATGGTCGCGTCGTCGTCGATCGCCACGACCTTGATCGGGAGCCCGGAGGACTTCACGCCCGCCGCCGCCGCGACCGCCGGGTTGTACGCGGTGGTGACGATGCCCTGGATCTGGTTGCCCTGCGCGGAGAGGAGGTCCGCCACGGCCTTCTGCGCGGTCTGGAGGTCCTTGTCGATGTCCGGGATCGTGGTCAGGATCGTGACCTTGCCCCCGGTCTCGTCCACGGCCTTCTGCACGCCCGCGATCCGGCGCTGGGTGTTGGCGTCGACGTTGTTGCCGGTGAGGTGGACCAGCTTCCCGCTGCCGCCCATGGCCTCGATGGCGGTCTTGGCCGCCTTGTACGCGGCCTCGCCGACGTCGGTGGAGAGGCAGAAGTCGGCCTCGTCCTTGTCACCGGCCGGGCAGGAGCCCAAGGAGGCCACGGTGACTCCCTTGGCCTTCAGGTCGGTGAACGTGCTGTTGATGTCCGTCGGCGAGACGCCGAAGATGCCCATCGCGTTGTAACCCTGCGACGCCAACGAGTTCAGGGCGCTGTTCTGCTTCGCCTGGTCCCACTGGCTGGTCTCGTCGAACGTCGTCCCGCCGACCTTGAAGTCGGCCTTCACCTGGTCGGCGGCGGCCTTCCACGGCTGGAAGTACGGGTGCGGGCCGCCCGGCACGAGGGCGACCTTGACGCTCGACGCGTCCTTCTTGTCCGGCCCGGCAGCCGACTGCCCGGCGTCCGATCCCTTGGTGGTGCATCCGACCGTGACCGCGAGGAGCCCTACGGCCACCGCGCACAGCCTGGTCCGCTTCGCGAACGGCCTCATTGCCAGCCTCAATCCTATAGGATATTGGATAGCTGATTTCTACGACACGGTGAACGCGGTGTCAACAGGGGCGGCGGGCGGCACTGGGACAATCGTTACCAGCCGGCACGATGCGTGTCACGCCTGTGACGTAGGGGTGCCACCTCGGTGATCCACACCGGGCGGGAACGCCGCTCCGTGCTTACCCTCCGGTGATGTCTCAGTGGACCGGGCAGACCGTCTTGGCGCTGATGGGCGGGTTCGCCCTGGCGTTCGTGCTGGTGCTCCCCTTCGTGGCCCGCAGCTACCGGATCCGCGGGAGCGTGGGCGTCGGACGGGCGCTGACGGGGTTGGCGTTCCTCGTCTACGCGCTCGCGCTCGTGACGTACACGCTGCTGCCGCAACCGGTGGTCGACGAGGCGTTCTGCGCGGCGAACACCGCGCTCACGCACCCCGTGTGGAACCCGCTGGAGTTCCTCTCCGACATGCGCAAGTTCCACACCGGACTCCTGCGCAACCCGGCGTTGCAGCAGGTCGTGTTCAACGCGGCGCTGTTCGTGCCGTGGGGCTTCTTCCTGCGCAGGCTGTTCGGCCGGGGCCTGGCGACGGCGATCGGCACGGGGTTCCTGGTGTCGCTGGCGATCGAGTGCACGCAGCTCACCGGCGTCTGGTTCCTGTTCGAGTGCCCGTACCGGCTGTTCGACACCGGCGACCTGGCGGCCAACACGCTCGGCGCGGCCGTCGGCGCGCTGCTGACCCGGCCGCCCGCCGTCGTCGCCGCGGCCGACGCCGCCGCGCCCCGGCCCGTGACCACCGCGCGGCGGGTGCTCGGGATGGCGCTGGACCTGATCGCCGTCACCCTGACGGGTGCCGTGCTCGTGGTGGCGGCGGAGGCCTTCGAGTACCTCCGGTCCGCGGACCGGGTGCTCGCGGCGCACCCGCTGCGGGACGCGGTGCTCGGCACGTGGCTGCCCACCGTGGTGCTGCTGCTGGTCGTGCCGCTGCTCGGCAACGGGGCCACGCCCGGTCAGCGGGCCGTGCGGCTGCGACCCGCGGGCGACCCGGTGTTCGGAAGGGCGCTGGTCCGGTTCCTCGTCGGCTCCGGCGGGTACCTGCTGCTCAGCGGCCTGGACATGGCGAACTCGTGGAACGGGGTGCTGTCGCTGTGGCTGCTCGTGCACCTGGTCGCGGCGTGGCGGACCCGTGGCCACCGAGGGCTGTCCGGGGTCGTGGCCGGGCTGGAGGTCGTGGACTCGCGCTCGGTCAGCCGCGAACCGGTAGCCGCAGGGTGAACGTCGACCCCTGACCCAGCGCGCTGACGACGCCGACCGTCCCGCCGTGCGCCTCGACGAGGTCGCGGACGATGGCCAGCCCGAGCCCGCTGCCGCCCGCGTCCCGGTTGCGGGACTTCTCGGCCCGCCAGAAGCGCTCGAACACCCTGGGCAGGTCCTCCTCGGCGATGCCCGTGCCGGTGTCGGCGACCTCGACGACGGCCAGGTCGCCCTCGCGGCGGGCGACCACCGTGACGACGCCGCCGCGACCGGTGTGCCGCAGGGCGTTGCCGACCAGGTTGTCCACGATCTGCCGCACCCGCTTCGGGTCGGCCACCACGTCCACCTCGGCCGACCGCACCCGCAGCTCCACGCCGACCGCGTGGGCGCGCGCGGCGTGCGCGACGGCGACCTGCGCCAGCACGTCGGCGAGCCGCACGTCCTCCTTGCGCAGCCTCAGCTTGCCCGCGTCGGCCAGCGACAGGTCCTGGAGGTCGTCCACGATGTGCTGGAGCAGCAGGGTCTCCTCCAGCAGCGAGGCCACCAGTGCCTCGTCACGGTCGACCAGCCCGTCCTGGGTGCCCTCCAGCCACGCGCGGATGTTGCTCAACGGCGTGCGCAGCTCGTGCGCGACGTCGCTGACCATGGTCTTGCGCAGCTCCTCGTACTTCTCCCTGCTCGCGGACATCTCGTTGAACGCCGCCCCGAGCCGCGCGACCTCGTCCCGGCCGGTGACCGCCACCCGTGCGGTCATGTCGCCGTCCTGGAGGCTGCGGGCCGCGTCGGTGAGGGCGCGCAGCGGTCGGACGAGCCGCCGCCCGACCAGCACCGTGGCCACGACGGTCAGCAGCAGCACCAGCCCGGCGACCCCCGCGACACGGGCCTGGTTGCCCGCGGACAGGTCGAAGCCGAACGTCGCCGACGCGGGCGGGTTCGCCACGAACAGCAGCGCGGCGGGAGCGACGAACGGGGCCAGCTGCTCGCGGCGACCGGTCGTGACGCAGGACTGGACCGAGTCGTCGGCCTGGGCGGGGACCTCGGCGGGCACGGGGGCGGGCTCGGTCTGCCCCTTCCAGTGGAAGGTGGCGTCCACGGTCACCGGCGGCAGGTTCTTGCGCTTCAGGCAGGCGTCGACCACGGCGTCGAGCTGGTCGAGGGCGGCCTGCTCGGTCGGCGTGGCGGCCTCCAGCGCGTCCCCGCCGCAGGAGGAGTTCGAGGCCGGGAACCGGCTGTCGACGTACGGGTGGCCGTTGGGCCGGGTGAGGACCTCGCCGCTCTGCGTTCGGCCACGCACGCAGTAGAGGACCTCGTCGGCCTTGCCCGTCAACCGGTCCAGCTCGCCCTGCGGCAGCCGGTACGGCCCGACCGCGCGGGGGTCGATCCGGTCCGGGCCCGCGCCGGGCACGAGGGCGAGGTCCACGGCGAGCGGGTCGACGACGGCCGACGGCTGCGTGGCCGGGTCCGTTCCCGCGATCGGCTTGCGGTCCTGGCCGGTGAGGGTGATCCGCCGCCCGGTGGACCGCGCCAGCTCGTCCACCAGCGCGTCGACGCCCTCCCAGCTCGGGTGCACGGCCGCGTAGCCGAGGAGTTCGTTGTAGATCCTGGTGTCCTCGGCCAGCGCCCGACCTTGCTGCTGCTGGACCGCGACCGTCGCCGTGCGGGCCGCGAGCCACGCCGTCGCGGCGACGCTGCACAGCGCCACCAGCACGGAGACCAGCAGCAACCGGGTGAACAGGCTACGACGCACCCGCCCGCCTCCCGCCGCCGGTGAGCTTGTAGCCGACGCCGTAGACGGTCACGAGGTGGGCGGGTTTGCGCGGGTCGGGTTCGATCTTCTTGCGCAGGTTCATCACGTGCACGTCGATCGTCCGCCCGGTGATGTACCGGTCGAACCCGTGCATGTGCTCCAACAGCTGCTCCCGCGTGAACACCCGCTCGGGCTGCGCGGCCAACGCCTCCAACAGCCGGAACTCCCCCGGCGTGCACTCCACGGCCACGCCCTCGCGCGTCACCTCGTGCCGCAGCGGATCGACCACCAGTGGCCCCACCCGCAGCGCCGAGTCCTCCGGCGCGGCGACCCTGGCCCGCCGCAACAACGTCCGCACGCGGGCCATCAGCTCGCGCGGGCTGAACGGCTTGGTCAGGTAGTCGTCGGCCCCGAGGTCCAGCCCGAGCAGCAGATCGTCCTCAGTGGACCGAGCGGTCAGCATCAGCACCAGCACGTCGGACTCCGCGCGCAGGATCCGGCACACGTCGAGCCCGTCCACCTTGGGCATCATCACGTCGAGCACCAGCAGATCCGGCCGACTCGCGCGAACCACGTCGATCGCCGCCCGCCCGTCGTGCACGACGACCACGCTGTGCCGCTCGTGCTCCAGGTACCGGCGCACGATCTCGGCCTGCTTCTCGTCGTCCTCGGCGAGCACGATGTGTGCGCACATGCCCCGATCATAGGGACGCCCAAGCCCAGGTCAGGGCGGCGCCACGGGAGCACCACCAGCTCCTGACAGGTTCCTGACATCCGTCGGCGAGGGTCGCGGCATGACCCGATCCGCCCGGTGGGGCGCTCCCTGGTTCCTCGCCCTCGCCCTGGTGGCCGCCTGTTCCGCCACCGACACGGGCTCGGCCCCCAAGGTCGCCTCCATCCCGACGTCGTCCAGTGGCTCCCCCACGCTTTCCTCCGCGCCGCCCAGTGGCGAGTCACAGCGCCCGCAGTTGCGGCTGGACTCGTCCGACGAGGAGGAGAACCGGTACTGGGGGGCCTACGGCGACTGCAAGGCCGCGCACGGCGCGCCGATCGTCATGGGTGGCGACCAGGGCAAGAGCCCGAACGAGGCCGCGGCGACGAAGGCGTGCGAGAACCTGCTGCCGTTGCAGCCGCCGGAGCTGGACGAGTCCAAACCGGACTACAAGGACAAGTACCGGGTGTACCTCAAGTGCCTCAACGACGCCGGGTTGGCGATCGAGCCGGTCGAGCCGTTCGGCACGGGCTGGACCTACACCGACCGGTCGCCCGCGGACGCTTCCGAGCGCAGCCACGAGCTGGGGAAGAAGTGCCAGCTGGAGGCGTTCCGTGGCTAGGACCACGATCGTGGTGGCGCTGGTCGTCACGGCCGTGATCGGGACCGGGGCCGCGCTGCTCGTGGCGCGCGCCCAGACGCCGACGGCCGCGCCGCCGTCGTCGGCCCCGCTGAACACCACCGCGGTGGTGAAGGTCGACCTGTCCGACACGCAGTCGTTCGCGGGCACGCTCGGGTTCGGCGGGGCGCAGCCGGTGAAGGGCGCGGGCACGGGGTTGCTGACGAAGCTGCCGAAACCCGGTGACACGACGGAGCGGGGCACGTCGCTGTACTGGGTGAACGACCGGCCCGTCCCGGTGTTCTTCGGTGACACCCCGCTGTTCCGCAAGCTGGAGAAGCCCGAGAACGTCGGGCGGGACGTGGCCGTGGTCGCGGACAACCTCGTCGAACTCGGCTACGCCATCGGCACGCGCGCGAGCACCCCGGAGAAGACCGCGTACACGGAGGCGCTCGGGGCGGCGGTGAAGCTCTGGCAGCGCGACACCGGCCTGGAGCAGACCGGGACCCTCGACGTCGGCCAGGTGCTCGTACTGCCCGGCCCGGCGCGGGTGAACTCGGTCAAGGCGCAGCCCGGCGACGAGGTCGCGGGCGAGCTGATGTCGGTCACGTCGACCGCGAAGGTCGTGACCGTGCCGGTGGCGGCGACCGAGGTCTCGAAGCTGAAGGTCGGCGCGGCCGTCACGGTCGTGCGGCCGGACGCCAAGGAGGTCCCCGGCACGATCACCGCCGTCAGCACCACCGCCGTGGACCAGCAGAACGGCCAGTCGCAGCAGGGGACGCCGAAGGTCGACGTGACGGTCACGCCCGCCGACGCGGCGGCCGTCGCCGACCTCGACGCGGCTTCCGTGCAGGTGAAGGTGACCACCGAGACGCACGCGGGCGTGCTCGCGGTGCCGGTCGGCGCGCTGGTGGCCCTGCGCGAGGGCGGCTACGCCCTGCAACTGCCCGGCGGCGAGCTGAAGGCCGTGCAGACCGGCATGTTCGCCAAGGAGCTGGTGGAGGTCAAGGGCGCGGGCGTCGAGGCCGGGCTGAAGGTCGTGACGACGTCGTGACGCCGGTGCTGGCCGTCCACCGGGCGACCAAGAGCTATCCGGGCGGCGTGACGGCGCTCGACGACGTGTCGCTGTCCGTCCACGAGGGCGAGTTGCTGGCCATCGTCGGCCCGTCCGGGTCGGGGAAGTCCACGCTGCTCAACATCATCGGCACCCTCGACCTGCCCACCAGCGGCACCGTGGAGCTGGGCGGCCAGGACGTGACGCGGCTGAGCGACCGGCAGCTGTCGGCGTTGCGCGGCCGGTCGCTGGGGTTCGTGTTCCAGCAGTTCCACCTGACCGACGGGCTGAGCGCCGCGGACAACGTGGCCACCGGCCTCCTCTACGCCGGGGTCGCGCGCAAGCATCGGCGGCCGTTGGCGTTGCGGGCGTTGGACCGCGTCGGTCTCGCGCACCGCGTCGACCACCTGCCGCACCAGCTCTCCGGCGGGGAACGCCAGCGCGTCGCCATCGCGCGGGCCGTCGTGAACGAGCCGTCGCTGGTGCTGGCCGACGAGCCGACCGGCGCGCTGGACGTCGCCAACGGCCACGCGGTGCTGGAACTGCTGGCAGGTCTCAACCGCGACGGCACCACCATCGCCGTGATCACGCACGACCGGGACATCGCCGCCGCGCTCCCCCGCCAGGTGCGGATCAGCGACGGCCGGATCGTCTCCGACACCGGGAGCCCCTGTTGATCTCCACCACACCGGTGCGGCTGTCGTTCGGCGACGTGCTGCGCCTCGGGCTGCTCGGCGTCAGCACCCGCAAGACCCGTGCCGCGCTGTCCGCGCTGGGCATCTCCATCGGGATCGCCACGATGATCGTCGTGACCGGCATCCCCGCGTCGACCCAGGCCGGGTTGACGCGCGAGCTGTCCGCGCTGGGCACGAACATGCTGCGCGCCGAGCCCGTACCGAACCGCGACTCGCCCGTGCTGGTGCCGGAGGGCGCGGAGCGCAAGGCCGCCGCGATCGGGCCGGTGCTGTCGTCGGCCGCGGTCGCCAACGCCCACAGCGTGGTCCGGCGGTCCGACCGGGTGTCGCCGACCGACGGGTCCGGGCTGACGGTGCTGGCCAGCACGGCGAACCTCCTGGACACGGTCAACGGGAAGGTGCACTCGGGGAAGTTCCTGGACACGGCCACCGAGGACTTCCCGACCGTCGTGCTGGGGTTCAAGGCCGCGAGCAGGCTCGGGTTCGCCGAGATCACCCCCGGCCACGCCCCGCAGGTGATGATCGGGCAGACGTGGTTCACCGTGATCGGCGTCCTGGAGCCGATGCCGCTCGCGCCGGACCTCGAGCGGTCGGTGCTGATCGGGTGGGACGTGGCCCGCGCGGAACTCGGGTTCGACGGGCATCCCACGGTCGTCTACGTGAAGTCCCGCGAGGACGCGCTGGAGGACGTGCGCGCGGTCCTGCCCGCCACGCTCTACCCGCAGCTGCCGGGGCTGGTGCAGGTCAGCCGCCCGTCCGACGCGCTGGCCGCCAAGCGCGCTGCGGAGAACAGCTTCTCGTCGCTGTTCCTGGGACTGGCCGGGGTGGCGCTGCTGGTCGGCGGCATCGGCGTGGCCAACACCATGTTCATCTCGGTGCTCGAACGCCGTCGCGAGATCGGCCTGCGCCGAGCACTCGGGGCCACGCGCGGGCACATCCGCGGCCAGTTCCTGACCGAGGCCGTGGCGCTGTCCGGGCTGGGCGGCGTCGCGGGCACGGCCCTCGGCGTCCTGGCCACGATCGGCTACGCCGCCTACCGCCACCTGCCGCCGGTGATCCCGCTGTGGACGCTGGGAGCGGGGTTCGGCGGCGCGGTGGTCGTCGGCGTCCTCGCGGGCATCCACCCGTCGATCCGGGCGGCCCGGCTGACGCCGACGGAGGCGCTGGCGACGGTCTAGTCGGACAGCACCACGGGCAGGGCCTCGACGCCGTAGACCACGGACGTCTTGCGGAACACCAAGTCGTCCTGGGTGCCGTGCAGCCTCATGTTGGGGAACCGGCGCACCAGCGCCGGGTACGCGGCCCGCAGCTCCATCCGCGCCAGCTCCGCGCCGATGCAGCGGTGGATGCCGTGCCCGAACGCCAGGTGCGACGGGGACTTGCGGGTCGGGTCGAAGACCTCCATGTCGTCGCCCAACGACTCGTCGCGGTTCGCGCCGCTCAACGAGCACACGACGACGTCGCCCTTCGCGATGTGCTTGCCGCCGATCACCAGGTCGGTGCGGGCGAAGCGCGGGAACGCGACCTGCACCACGGTGAGGTGGCGCAGCAGCTCCTCGACGAACTGGTTGATGGCCGAGTCGTCGTCGCGGACCGTGGCGAACGCCTCGCGGTCCTCCAGCAGCACGAGCGCGCCGAGGGCGAGCATGCTGGCGGTGGTCTCGAAGCCGCCGGTGAGCACGCCGTCGGCCAGGCCCGCGAGCTCGCGGTCGCCAACCTCGTCGCCGTGCTCCTTGATGATCATGCCCAGCAGCCCGTCGCCGGGGTGTTCGCGCTGCTTCTTCACGACGTCCATGAAGTACGCGAGCGACTCGGACATCGCGCCCAGCGACGGGTTCGCGCCGGCGAACAGGTCGAACCTGGCCATGCTGAGGCGTTGGAAGTCGTCGCGGTCCTCGTAGGGGACCCCGAGCAGTTCGCAGATCGCCAGCGACGGGATGGGCAGCGCGAACGCCGACACCAGGTCGACCGGGCCGTCGGTGGCGGCCATCGCGTCCAAGCGCTCGGTCACGATGGCGTCGATGCGCGGCGCCAGCCTGCTCAGCCTGCGCATGGTGAACTCCGGCGTCAGCAGCCTGCGCAACCGGGTGTGCACGGGCGGGTCGGCCATGCCGAGGCCGCCGGGGTTGCTGTCCGACGAAAGACCGCCCGAGGTGCCGACCAGGTTGACGAAGTCGTTGCTGAATTCCTCGATCTTGCCGAGTACTTCTTTCGACTCCTCGTAACCGGTCACCAACCACACGTTGATGCCGAACGGCAGCTTCAGCTTGCTCACCGGCTCGCGCCTGCGGCGAACCCCTAGTTCCGGCACGGGATCGAGGCCGTCCCGGCGCAGCGGCATGAGCGCGGATTTCGGGAAGAACGACAACGTCGAGAGGTCGAGCGGCTTTTTCTGGAGCCGGGCGAAGTACCCCCGCCCGAGCCTGGCCAGCACGCGAGAGCGCAGATTCGCCATAGTCGACATTAACCCCACCGTCGTTCGGTTCTCAGTTCCGTCGGTGGGAGCGGCTCACCACCGGCGGGCCTCGCGACCCCTGGTAACGATAACCAACGATGCCGGAACGGACGACGTTCCGTCCGGCGCGTCCGGTTCGTTCGCCGGTGTCCCGCCCTTCGGGAAGTCGGAGGTCCCGCCGGTGATCCGGATAGGACGAACGCGCCACCGCATTCCGCGCGCGAGTTCTAAGCTGCCGTGGAATGGGGGCGTGATGCGGATCGGGATCCTGGGACCGCTGGAGGTGCACGGCGCCGACGGCTCGCCGATCGCGGTCGGGGGCGGCGGCCCGCGAGCGCTGCTGGTGCGGCTCGCGCTGGCGTCCGGCCGGGTCGTGGGGACGGCCGCGCTGTGCGCCGACCTGTGGCCGGACGAGCAGCCCTCGGACCCGACGGCGGCGTTGCAGTCGCTGGTGGCGAGGCTGCGGCGGGCGTTGGACGCGGACACCGGCGTTGGCAGGGCGGCCGTCGAGTCGCGGCCGACCGGGTACCGGCTGGCCCTTCCGGCGGACGCCGTGGACGCGTGGGAGTTCGAGCGGCTGGTCGCCGAGGCCCGTGCGGTCGAGCCGGCACGGGCGGCGGTGCTGCTGCGGGACGCGCTGGCGTTGTGGCGCGGCGACCCGCCGTCCTCCCGGCTGGTCGAGCTGCGGACCTCCGCACTGGAGGACCTGGCCGACACGGGCGTGGACGGGCTGGTGCCGGAGCTGACCGAGCTGTGCGCCGCGCACCCGCTGCGGGAACGGGCGCACGCGCGGCTGATGCGGGCGCTGTGCGCCGAGGGCAGGCACGCCGACGCGCTGCGGGCGTTCGACCGGGTCCGGCGCGCCCTGGCCGACGAGCTGGGCGCGGATCCCGGTCCGGAGCTGCGGGACGCGCAACGGGTGGCGCTGCGGGCCGAGGCGGCGCCCGCGCGGGGCAACGTGCCCGCGCGCTGGACGACGTTCGTCGGGCGGGACGCCGACCTCGCGCTCGTGCTGGACCGCCTGCGGGACACCAGGTTGGTGACGCTGACCGGGCCCGGTGGAGTCGGCAAGACCCGGCTCGCGGTCGAGGTGGCGGCCCGGTCGGGGGGCGAGGCGTGGGTGGTGGAGCTGGGGGCGGTGACGGATCCGGAACGGGTGGCGCCGACCGTGCTCGCGCAGCTCGGACGGGCGGGCGTCGGCGTGCTGCCGGGGCTGGTGGACGCCGTGGACCGGCTCGTCGAGGTGGTGGCGGACCGGCCGCTCCTGCTGGTGCTGGACAACTGCGAGCACCTGGTCGACGCCGTCGCGGCGCTGGTCGGGGCGCTGCTGGCGCGGTCGGTGGTGCGGGTGCTCGCGACCAGCCGGGAACCGCTCGGGCTCACCGGCGAGGCGCTGCACCCGGTGTCCACTTTGGACTCCGATGCGCAGGTCGCGCTGTTCGCCGACCGGGCGGCCGCCGTTCGGCCGGGGTTCACCGTGACGCCGGACGTCGAACGGGTGTGCCGGGAACTGGACGGGCTGCCGCTGGCGATCGAACTGGCCGCGGCCCGGCTGCGGTCGATGACCCCCGGTCAACTCGCCGCGCGGATCGGGGACCGGTTCCGGCTGCTCGACCGGGGAGAGCGCACGGCGGCGGCCCGGCACCGGACGTTGCGCGCGGTGGTCGACTGGAGCTGGGACCTGCTGGACGACGCCGAACGGCTGCTGCTGGCGCGGTTGTCGGTGTTCGTCGGCGGCGCCACGGCGGACGCGGTGCGGCGGGTGTGCGGCGAGGACGACCCGCTGGACCTGTTGTCCGCCTTGGTGGACAAGTCGCTGGTCGTGGTGTCGGAGCACGGCGACGAGGTGCGGTACGGGCTGCTGGCGACCGTGCGGGAGTACGCGGCGGGGAAGCTGGTCGAGTCCGTCGGCACGCGGCACGCGGCGTACTACGTGGAGCTGGCCGAGAGCGCGGACCCGTTGGTGCGCGGGCACGACCAGGCGCGGTGGATCGCGCTGCTGGACCGGGAGCGGGGCAACCTGGACGCCGCGCTGGACCACGTGCTGGCCGTCGGGCAGGGGGACCTGGCACTGCGGATGTTCGCGGCCCGGCTGTGGACGTGGTTCGTGCTCGGGGCGCGACGGGAAGCGGCCGAGCGGGCGGCGGCCGTGCGGGCGATCGCGCCGCCGGGGTCCTCGGACGCGCACGCGTTGTGCCGCTTGGCCTGCGGGGTGCCGGAGGTCGTGACGGTCGTGCACCCGGCGGTGTTCGCCGCGTGGACCATCAGCTCGTGGATCCCGGACGACCCGATCACTCAGGTGACCGCGCTGGCCGACCGGTTCGCCGGGCACCCCGACCCGTGGATGGACGCCTTCGGGCACCTGCTGCACGGGATCGTGGCCGCCGAGATGACCCCCGGCGGGACGCCGTCGGCGGAACGGCACCTGCTCGACGCGCTCAAGGGGTTCGATGTCGCGGGCGACCGGTGGGGGCGGACGTTCGCCTGCTACGAGCTGTCCGTGGTGCTGGACAACCGGGGTGACGCGGCGGGGGCCGTGACGGCGTTGGACGACGCCCGCGCGAGCAGCGCGGTCCTCGGCGGGGACGACGCGCTGCTCGGGCCGGTGATGCTGCTGACCACGTCGGCGCGGATGCGGGCGCGGGCGGGGCGGTGGGACGAGGCCGACGCGGAGGTGGAGCGGGCGGCGGAGGTCGCCGAGAAGGCCGACGCCACGGCGTTGGCCAGGGTCTTGCAGGCCCGAGGCGAAGTGGCCCGCCGCCGAGGTGACTGGGTCGCGGCGGAACGCTCGCTCGCCGAGGCGGGGCGGCTGGTGCGGGGCGCGGACTCCCGGCCGACCCCTCACTTCGTGGCGCTGCTGGACACGACGACCGCCGTGGTGCTGGGCGAGTTGGGACGCCTTGAGGAGGCCCGCGCCCTGCACCGGTCGGCGTTGGAGGGGTCGGCGGCGATCCTGGACGGGCCGGTGCGCGCCGGGGTGCTGGAGAACGCCGCCCGGTGGTGCCTTGACCGGGGGTTTCCCGAGTCGGCGGCGGTCGCGCTCGGTGCCGCGTTCGGGTTGCGCGGGATCACCGACACGCTCGATCCGGACGTCCTCGCCCTGCGGGACCGGTGCGTGGCCGCGTTGGGCGAGGAGGGG
This sequence comes from Umezawaea sp. NPDC059074, assembly GCF_042738955.1. NCBI lineage: Bacteria > Bacillati > Actinomycetota > Actinomycetes > Pseudonocardiales > Pseudonocardiaceae > Umezawaea > Umezawaea sp. NPDC059074. Next base: position 223,584 of record NZ_JBHYHC010000002.1, on the reverse strand, counting down.
TACCGGACGGCACTGGCTCGCGGTCGTTCCGAGCCTCGGGCGGCGCTCCCGTTCTAGTTGTCCACAGGTAGTTATCCACAACCCCGGTAGTTATCCACAGTTCCAGGATTGCCGCTTTCCGCTTCCCCAGCCCGACCCTAGTTTCGAGTCATGCCTCTAACCCACGGACTCCAGGTACTCACCGACGGCACTCCGGTCCTCCGTCACCAGCCCGATGTAGCCGTCGGGCCGCACCAGCACGAACCCGTCGACCCCGTACGCGGCCCGTGCGTGCCCGCCGGTGTCCGCCAGCGTGCGCTCACCGGCCAGCACCGCACCGTCGCGGAACTCCAGCAGGGTCCACTGTGGACCCTGGAACACGTCGAACAGCCGCACCGCCTTGCCGTCCTCCTGGCAGGGCGCGTCCGGGGCGCGGTCCCCCGCCCGCACCGCCCCTGGCGTCGCGCGGTCGTCACGGCTCAACGGGCCGCCGCGGTAGTTCAACGCCAACTGGTGGAACTCGGAGCCGCGCTGGAGCGCGTCCTCGCCGCCCTCCATGTGCCGCCGCAACGTCCGCGCGGCCAACTCCAGCACCCCGTGCGCGATCGGCACCCGCTCGACCGCGTAGGTGTCGACCAGAGCGCGCGACCCCGCGAGCTTCCAGCCGAGGTTGTAGGCGTCCTGCACCCCGGTGTTCAGGCCTTGCCCACCGGTGGGCGGGCACACGTGCGCCGCGTCCCCGATCAACAGCACCCGCCCGTCCTGGAACCGCTCGGCCACCCGGACGTTGGATCGCCACACCGTCGCCCAGACGATCTCCCGCACCCGGATGTCGGTCCGCCCTGACGCCTCGTCCACCAACCGCTGCAACAGTTCCAGCGTCACCGACGCCCCGTCGGCGGGCGGCTGGCCCGAGATCGTGAACAGGTCCGTCCCCGCCAACGGCGACAGGGCGATCGTCCCGTTCACCCACGCGTACCCGAACGCGGAGTCGAGCCCGTCCACCCGAACGTCGGCGAGCATGGCGCTGATCGCCTCGTCGGTCTCCCCGGCGAACGCGATACCGGACCGCTTCCGCACCGTGCTCCGCCCCCCATCAGCCCCGACGAGGTAGTCGACCCGCACCTCCTCGTCCACCTCACCGCGGCGCAAGGTGGCCGTGACCCCGTCAGCGTCCTGCCGGAACTCCACCAACTCGGTCTCCAACTCGACCCGTCCCCCGAGTTCCTCCAACCGCGCCCGCAGGATCTCCTCGGTGCGGAACTGCGGCACGAACCACAGGTTGGGGTAGGGCACGTCCGGCGTCGGCTCGGTCGGCTCGGCCATCCGCATCTCGGCCACGACCTCCCCCGAGTCGAACACCCGCATCACCGGCGCGAAGTCCCCAGCGGCCAACACCGCCTCCAACACCCCAAGATCCTCGAACACCTCCAACGTCCGAGGCTGCAACCCATCCCCCCGCGACCCGAGGAAGAACGCGGCCGCCCTGTCCACCACCCTCACCCCAACCCCTCGCCGAGCAAGATCACACCCCAACACCAACCCAGACGGCCCCGCCCCAACAACTAACACCTGCACACCCATAACCACTCCACCCTTATCCATCAAAACCCACTCATTTCCACGAAACCGACAACCCCATCGACTCCACCAACCAGACCTCCACCCCAACCCCCGCCCCCCACTCCTGCCCTTTCCTCCTATTCCCCATTTCCCAACCCTCCCCTACCTCACATCTCACCTATCCACCCTTTCCCGAATCCCACCTACCCCACCCCTCCGATCTCCCCACCCCGCTCATCCCCCAGCCCCCTTCCTTCACCTGCCCGCATCACCCCTCCCTCTTCCCCTCTCGCTTCCCTCACCTCCCCACACCTCCTCCCCTTCACATTCCTTCTTCCCCCTTCCCTCTCACTCTTTCCCTCCCGCTCGCTCTCCCTGCTCCTTGCCGCTTCCCTCCTGCCACCCCTTCCAGCCGCACCCAAAGCGCTCCCCCTTTCCTCTCGCCCAAGACATCTCCCCTGCACCCCACCTCAGCCCTTCCACCCCTTCTCACTTCTCCTGCCTTCCTGCTTCCCCACCCCCGCCTCCCTACATCCCTGGCCTCTCCTCCTTCCTTCCACATCCCCAGCACTTCCCTCCTTCCTCTCCCAACGCATCTCCCCAGCCCCCAGCAGTTCTTCCCGGCCCCCTACTTCCCCTTTTTCAACCGCCTCTACGACTTCCCCTATCACTTTCTCCGCTTCAAGTTCGACACCCCGTCCGAATCTCCGCCTCACCCTTTCCCTTCAGTCCTCCTCTGGAGACTTCGCGGGCCCATCACGCGAACAGTCCGTTCCCGCTCTCGATCAACTGTGGATGGTGGCGCTGTCGAAGTTCCGTCAGTCCGCTGTCAAGGGCTGTCATGATGGGTGGGTGGCGCGACCTGATTGGGCACCGAACGAGATCGACCTGGAGCGACCGAGCATCGCGAGGGTTTACGACTACTGGTTGGGCGGTGCGCACAACTTCGCCGCTGACCGGGCGTTGGCCAACCAGGCGGTGGGGATCATGCCGAGTCTCAAGTCGGCGATCATGACGAACCGGGCGTTCCTGCGGCGGGCTGTGCGGTTCCTCGCGGGGGCCGGGGTTCGGCAGTTCCTGGATCTCGGGTCGGGGATTCCGACCGTGGGCAACGTGCACGAGGTGGCGCGGCAGGCCGCGCCGGAGTCGCGGGTCGTGTACGTCGACCTCGACCCGGTGGCCGTGGCGCACAGCCGGGCACTGCTGTCCGGCGATCCGCTCGTGACCGTGCTGCAAGCCGACATCCGCCACCCGGCGGATGTCCTGGACTCCCCGGAGGTGCGCGACCAACTGAACCTCGACGAACCGGTGGCGGTGCTGATGGTGGCGTTGCTGCACTTCGTCCCGGACTCCGAGAACCCGGCGGGCATCATCGCCGGCTACCGGGACCGCATGGTGCCCGGCAGCTATCTGGCGCTGTCCCAACTGGGCACGGAACCGGGTGAGGAACCCGAGGGGTGGCAGCGGTACCGCGACCTCTACGCCGCCTCGGTGACACCGCTGTCGTCGCGCCACCGGATCGAGGTCGAAGCGTTCTTCGACGGCTACGAGCTGGTGGAGCCCGGTGTGGCGCGGATGCCGCTGTGGCATCCCGAGTCGCCGGACGACCTGGAACCCGACGCCGACCGGTTCCCCGGCTTCGCCGGAGTGGGTCGCCTGCGCTCCTAGCCCTACCCCGTTCGCGTCCAGCCGACCGGTCGCGAAGGGTGTAGGAGTGGACCCATGACGATCGTGATCGTGGGTGGCGGGCTGGCTGGGGCCAAGTCGGCGGAAGCCCTGCGCGAGCAGGGGTACGAGGGTGCTCTGGTGCTGGTGGCGGGCGAGAACCACCACCCGTACGAGCGGCCGCCGTTGTCGAAGGGGTACCTCGGCGGCAAGGACGACCGGGCGAGCTTCAAGGCGTTGGACGACGGGTGGTACGCCGAGCACGACGTCGACCTGCGGCGCGGGGTGACCGCGACCTCGGTGGACTTCGCCGGGCACGAGGTGGTGCTCGACGACGGGTCGCGCCTCGGGTACGACAAGCTCGTGCTGGCCACCGGGGCGTCGCCGAGGGTGCCGTCGATTCCCGGAGCCGAGTCGGCGCTGTACCTGCGGACCGTCGAGGACTCCGACCGGTTGCGCGAGAGCTTCACGGCCGGGTCGCGACTGGTCGTGGTGGGTGCGGGCTGGATCGGCCTGGAAGCGGCCTCGGCGGCGCGACAGGCCGGGGTCGAGGTGACGGTGGTGCACTCGTCGTCGGCGCCGTTGCGACGTGCGCTCGGTGACGAGGTGGCGAAGGTGTTCGCCGACCTGCACGTCGAGCACGGGGTCGAGTTCCGGTTCGACGCCACGGTGGAGGAGATCACCGCAGGCGGGGTGCGGCTGGGTGACGGCACCGAGGTGCCCGCCGATCACGTGCTGGTGGCGGTCGGGGCGGTGCCGAACGTCGACCTGGCCGAAGGCCTGGACGTCGACAACGGCGTAGTGGTGGACGCGACGCTTCGCACCAGCGACCCGGACGTGTACGCCGTCGGCGACGTCGCGAACGCCTTCAACCCGACGCTGGGCAAGCACATCCGGGTCGAGCACTGGGCGAACGCCCTCAACCAGCCCGCGACCGTCGCGGCCGCGATCCTGGACAAGGGCGCGAGCTACCAGGCGCAGCCGTACTTCTTCACCGACCAGTACGACCTCGGCATGGAGTTCGTCGGCGACATCACGGGCTACGACCGGGTCGTGTTCCGCGGCGACGTGCAGGGCCGCGAGTTCATCGCGTTCTGGCTGAAGGACGGCACGGTCGTCGCGGGCATGAACGTCAACGTCTGGGACGTCAACGACACCCTCAAGTCACTGATCGGCACAACGCCGGACCTCGACCGCCTCGCCGACCCCGACGTGGACCTCGCCACCCTGGCCGGCTGAACCACCCGAACCCATCGCACTCCCCGGCACCAAGTCAGCCGGGGAGTGCGATGAGTTCGCTGCGCCAAGGGCCCGCAGATGGCTACGGGTCGAGCAGGCGTTTGGGGCCTACGCCCAGTGCGCCCAGGCGGTCGTCGGGGTTGACGAGGGCGCACTTGTCGAAGGAGAGGCAGCCGCAGCCGATGCACTCGGTGAAGCGGTCGCGCATGCGTTGGAGCTTCTCGATCCTGGCGTTGATCTCCTCGCTCCAGCAGCTCGACGCGCGTTCCCAGAACTCGCGGGTCGGGGGGACGCCCTCCGGAAGCAGGGCCAGGACGCCGCCGATCGAGGCCAGGGGGATGCCCAGGTGGTGGGAGGCGCGGATGAAGGCGACCTGGCGGAGGACCTCGCGGCCGTAGCGGCGCTGGTTGCCCGGTGTGCGGCGGCTGCGGATCAGGCCCTCCCGCTCGTAGAAGCGCAGGGCCGAGGTGGGGACGCCGCTGCGTTCGGAGAGTTCGCCGATGGTGATCTCGTGGACGTTCGCCGGGAGTTGGGCCATGGTGATCACGATAGCTTGACTTAAACCTCTGTTTAAGTTTGATGCTGGGCGCATGACGACACCACTTCGGCTCGCGGTCATCGTGAGCAGCACCCGTGACGGCCGGTTCGGTCCGGTTGTCGGTTCCTGGTTCGCCGACGTGGCTCGGCAGCGGCCGGAACTCGACGTCACGGTGGTCGACCTGGCCGAAACCCCGTTGCCCGCGACCATGAGCCACCATCCGTCGCCCGAGGACGCGGCGCTGCTGGGGGCGGTCACGCCGGTGTTCGCGGCGGCGGACGCGTTCGTGGTCGTGACGCCCGAGTACAACCACAGCTTCCCGGCGTCGCTGAAGAACGCGATCGACTGGCACTTCACGCAGTGGCAGGCGAAGCCGGTCGGGTTCGTGTCCTACGGCGGGGTGTCCGGCGGGCTGCGGGCGGTGGAGCACCTGCGGCAGGTGTTCGCCGAGCTGCACGCGGTGACGGTGCGCGACACGGTCAGCTTCCACAACGCGGGAGGGCTGTTCGACGGCGACGGGCAGCCGAAGGAACCCGAGGGCTGCGGGCGGGCGGCCGAGGTGCTGCTCGACCAGCTCGCCTGGTGGTCGAGCGCGTTGCGCGACGCCAAGACCAAGAACCCCTACGCGGCCTAGGAAAGCGAGCACACTATGCCTGATCTCGAACGTGGAGGGGTCGAGTCGATCCTGGTCACGCGCTGGACCGCACACGATCCTGAGGCGGCCGTAGCGGAAGCCATCGCCGGACCGAAACCGGAGGGGCTCGTGTCGGCGTCCGGGTACGCGGGGTTCGACGGGACATCAGCGCTGGTCTACCAGCAGTGGGAGGGAGATCCGGGCGAACGGCGGGCCGGGGCCGTCGAGTACCGGATGTACCGCGGCGCGACCCGGCCCAATCCGCCGGAGGTGGGGTGCGTGGTCATCGTCGAGGTGGAGTTCGCCGACGGCGTCGACCCGCGGACGTGGATCAACCTCGTGTTCGACGCACTGGAATCCGACGAGAACCCTGCGGAGGGTGGAATTTCCGCGCACTTCCACGTCAGCGTCGACGGACGACGGGCGCTGAACTACGCCGAGTGGACGTCCGAGGCCGCACACATCGCGGCACTGGCGAACTCCGGCCAGGGAACCGTGGGCAGCGGCGAGAAGTGGCTGCGGGTCAAGGAATACCCAGGTGTCATCCGCAACGGATTCACCAGATTCCGCCCAGCGCAAGAGAACCCAGAGCAAGAGATCTGACACCACCCGCGGGGCTCGACCCCGAGCCCCGCGGGCCAGACCGCGCGACTCGGCGGCAAGCCATGCGCCTCAGACCCGGCAGCAGGGTCGTGGTGCAGGCGACACGACCCAGTTGCAAGCCATGCGGCCCAAGCCGAGCAGCGGGGTAGGGCGCGTGTGGCTTGGGGACGTGGGGGTCAGGTTGTGCGGGCGCGGTGGGCTGCGACGTTGGTGCGGTTGCCGCAGATTTCGTACGAGTGCCAGCGGCGGGTGCGGCTGCGGGTGGTGTCGTAGAAGGCTGCCGCGCAGGGTTTGTTGGCGCACAGGCGGATGCGGGACCAGTTGCCTGACTGGACGAGGGTCGACACGGCGTTCACCAGGGTGCCTATGGTGGGGTCGCCCGCTGTTTGGTGGTGGTGGACCTCGCCTGGGGTGGAGAAGTCCTGGCGGAATTCGATGGTCGACACCCTGGCGCTGAAGGCGGCCCAGGCGTGGGTGGCGTCGGTCGGGTCGGCGATGACCGCCAAGAGGTCCGATCGCAGGGCGCGCAGGAGGTCGGCTGAGGGGTCCAGCGTGTCCTGGTGGATCGAGTGTTCCCGTGTGTTGAGCAGGTCCACGACCACTTGCGCGGCGTCGGTCATGGCACCGATCCTACCGTGAAATGGTCTAAACGCTGAGGAGCTTTACAGAGCTTCTTGTCACGTGCTAGACCTGTAAGTGTCTTCAGAAGAAAGCCACTTACGGGAGTGCAGCATGAGCCAGTTGGTCATCACCGAGTACGGCGACGTCGCCACCGCCCTCAAGCTCGACGAGAGCCCCGATCTGACCTTGGGGGCGGACGACGTGCTGGTGGCGCTCGAAGCCGCGTCGATCAACCCGTCCGACTTCCTCCTCGCGGGCGGCTACTACGCGTACCGACCCGAACTGCCCGCGCCCATCGGTGGTGAAGGGGTCGGGCGGGTCGTGGAGGTGGGTGCAGATGTCGACGCGGCGTTGGTGGGGCGGCGGGTCGTGGTGCTGCCGACGCAGCGGCAGGGCACGTGGGGCAGTCGGATCGTCGCGCCGTCCGGCAGTGTCGTGCCGGTGTCGGAGACCGCCGACGCGCTCCAGCTCGCGATGCTGCCGATCAACCCGGCGACGGCGTACCGGCTGCTGACCGCCTACGTGGACCTGAAGCCGGGCGACTGGGTGGGGCAGAACCTCGGCAACTCCGCCGTCGGCCAGTTCGTCATCGCGCTGGCGAAGCGGGCCGGGCTGCGGACGCTGAGCGTCGTGCGGCGCGAGGAGGCGGCCGAGCAGGTGCGGGCTCTCGGTGGGGACGTCGTGCTGGTGGACGGCGACGACCTGGGCGGCCGGATCCGCGAGGCGTTGGGCGGTGAGGAACTCAAGCTCGTGCTCGACGGTGCGGGCGGGTCGAGCTACAACGCCCTCGTCGGTGCACTGGAACTCGGTGGCACGTCGGTCGTGTACGCCTCGATCGGCGGCGAACGACCGGTGCTGCCGTTCCCGGACTTCCTGTTCCGCGACCTGCGGACGCACGGCATGTTCGTCGTCAACTGGGTGCGCGACGCGCCGCGCGAGGAGCTGGAGGCCGTCTACGCCGAGCTGTCCGGGCTGGTCGAGGACGGGGTGCTCAGCGCGGCCGTCGAGGCCACCTACCCGATCGAGCGGTACCAGGACGCCATCGCCCACGCGCGGCGCACCGGCCGCGGCGGCAAGGTCCTCTTCACGTTCTAGCGGCCGTTCGGCCTAGGGGATCGGCGCGGGCCCGCTACGGATGTGGTGGGCCGCGGTCCCGATCCAGCATGGTCGCCATGGGACACAGGAGAACGCTGGCGGTCGCGCTGGTGGTCGTGGCGGGGTCGTCGTTGCTGACCGGCACGGCGGAGGCAGGGGTCCCGTTCGAGGTGCAGAGCCTCGACGGGACGGGGAACAACCGGAGTCATCCGGGGTGGGGTGTGGCGGGGGCGAACTACTCGCGGGTGGCGCCCGCCCACTACGCGGACGGGATCGGCGTGCCGGTGGGCGGGCCCTCCGCGCGGTACCTGAGCAACCGGGTGTTCGCCGACGGCGGGGTGACGACGCCGTCGGCGCGGGTGACGCAGTGGGGCACGGCGTGGGGGCAGTTCCTCGACCACTCGTTCGGCCTGCGGGCCTCGGGGAACGAGCAGGGGAACATCCCGTTCGTCAACGGGGCCGCGATGGAGGACTTCCACAGCGACATCCCGTTCGTGCCGTTCGGGCGCAGCGCGGTGGCGCCGGGAACGGGGGTCACGACGCCCCGCGAGCAGCCGAACGAGCTGAACTCGTACCTCGACGCGGAAGCGGTGTACGGGACAGGGCCCGACCGGCTGGCGTGGATGCGGGACGGCGCGAAGCTGCTGATGCCCGACAACCTGCTGCCGCGGCGGGACGCCCGTGGGGACGTCAACACCGCCCCTGGGGCCGACGACCCGGTCGGGATGGGCGCGCGCGCCGTGGTCACCGGGGACGACCGGGGCAACGAGAACGTGTCGTTGACGGCCGTGCAGACGCTGTTCGCCCGCGAGCACAACCGGATCGTGTCGCTGCTGCCGTCGTGGCTGCCGGAGGAGCAGCGGTTCCAGCTCGCCCGGCGGGTGGTCATCGCGACGCAGCAGCACATCACCTACACCGAGTTCCTGCCCGCGATGGGCGTCCGGCTCGCGCCCTACCGCGGCTACGACCCGTCGGTCGACGCGACGCTGTCGAACGAGTTCGCGACCGTCGGGTACCGGGCGCACAGCATGTTGCGCGGCAACGTCCTGGTGAAGACGTCGGCCTCGCGCTACTCCCCCGCCGAGCTGGACGCCTTGCGCGCCAAGGGCGCCACGGTCGTCACGTCCGGCAACCGGGTGGAGATCACGATCCCGCCCGCGCTGGGGGCGTTCCGGCCGGAACTGGTGGGCGAGGTGCGGCTCGGGCCGCTGTTGCAGGGGCTGAGCCTCCAGGCGCAGTCGCGCAACGACGAGCGGATCGACGACGTGGTGCGCAGCCTGGCGTTGACGCCCGGCGGGTGCGCGCCGAACTGCCCCACGGCGATCTTCGACATCGCCGCGATCGACGTGGAACGCGGGCGGGACCACGGGATCGCGTCGTACAACGAGCTGCGCAAGGCGTACGGGCTGGCGCCGAAGGCGTCGTTCCAGGCCGTCACCGGCGAGGCGACCGAGGCGTTCCCGGTCGACCCCGAGCTGACGCCGGGCGCGGAGATCGACGACCCGGACAGCCTCGACTTCGTCGCGCCGGACGTGCGGCGGACGAGCGTCGCGGCCCGGCTGAAAGCCTTGTACGGGGACGTTTCCACGCTCGACGCGTTCGTCGGGATGGTGTCCGAGCCGCACGTGCCGGGCACGGAGTTCGGCGAGTTGCAGCTGGCGATCTGGACCAAGCAGTTCACCGCGATGCGCGACGGCGACCGGTTCTTCTCCGGCAACGACCCGGTGCTCGCGATGGTGAAGCAGCGGTTCGGCATCGACTACCGGCACGACCTGGGCGACCTGATCGCGCTGAACACCGACGTCCCCCGGCGCGATCTGGCCCGCGACGTGTTCCGCACCTCCTAGCATCCGCACCATGGGGACGCGCGGCTTGATCGTGCTGGGGTTCTTGGGGCTGCTGGGTTTCGGCGCGCTGTGGTGGGCCATCGTCCACACGCCGCGGCCGAGCCTGCCGGTGGTCGTCGTGATCATGCTGGCCGTGGTCACGACGACCGTCGGGCCGTGGGTGGCGCTCGCCCACCGGAAGGTCCGCCACGACGACGAGGCGGGCGGGCTGTCACGGGCGGCGGTGGCGACCGCGGTGGTGATCGCGGTCGGCGGGATCGCGGTGGCGGTGGCCTTCCGCGGCGACCTGTCGTCGCCGACGGTGATGCTGTCGGTGTTCGCCGCGGGCGGGATCGCGCTGGTCGGCGCGGCGGTGTTCCCCTGGCTGTTCGTCACGACCCGGATGCTGGCGCGGGAACGCGCCGCCAGGGCCCGCGCGGAGGAGCGCGCGGACCTGGCGGCGCACCTGCACGACTCGGTGCTCCAGGCGTTGACGATGATCCAGAAGCACGCGGAGACGACCGAGGTCCGCAAGTTGGCCCGCGGCACCGAACGGGACCTGCGGGCGTGGCTGTACGGGCGGCAGCCGGTGGCGGGCACCGACTTCGCCGCCGCGCTGACGGCGACGGCCGAGGTCGTGGAGGACACGTTCGACGTGGTGGTGGAGCTGGTGTCGGTCGGCACGTGCGAGCTGGACGCCCGGTCGCGGGCGGTGGTCGGCGCGGTGCGGGAGGCGCTGGCCAACGCCGCGAAGCACGGCGGGGTGCCGAGGGTGTCGGTGTTCGCGGAGGTGACGGAGGCGGAGGTGTTCGCGTTGGTGCGGGACCGGGGCCGGGGGTTCGACCCGGCCGTGCACGCCGGGTCGGGGCGGCGGGGCATCGCCGACTCCATCGAACGCCGGATGCGCCACGAGGGCGGTACGGCGGTGATCCGCACGATGGTGGGCGAGGGCACCGAGGTGGAGCTGCGGATGCCGGTGGGGCGTCCGTGATCCGGGTGCTGGTGGTCGACGACCACGCGCTGGTCAGGTCCGGGGTGCGGGCCGAGATCGGCGCGGAGGTCGAGGTGGTCGGCGAGGCCGAGGACGTGGCGTCCGCGCTGGCCGCCGTGCGCGCGCTGACGCCGGACGTGGTGCTGCTGGACGTGCACCTGCCCGGTGGCGGCGGGCGGGCGGTGCTGGAAGCGGCGGTCCCGGAGTTCCCGGCGGTGCGGTTCCTGGCGCTGTCGGTGTCCGACGCCGCGCGGGACGTGATCGCGGTGATCCGCGCGGGGGCGCGGGGGTACGTGACGAAGGCGATCACCGGCGCGGACCTGCGGGCCGCCATCCGCCAGGTCCACGAGGGCGACGCCTGCTTCTCGCCGCACCTCGCGGGTTTCGTGCTGGACGCGTTCCGCGGCGACCCGGACCTCGACGGCCTCACGCCGCGCGAGCGGGACGTGCTGCGGCTGGTCGCCGCGGGCTACACCTACCGCGAGGTCGGCGACCGGCTGTCGATCTCCGGGCGCACGGTCGAGACGCACGCCGCCGCCGTCCTGCGCAAACTGCAACTCCCGAACCGCCGCGCGCTGTCCCGGTGGGCGCGCTCGCGCTTCTAGCGCCAGTCGGTCGACGCCGCCCGCTCCTCCTGCGGCTCGATCTGCGCCAACCGGTCGCGCAGCGCGGTCGTGATGATCCGGTAGGAGTCGCTGCCCAGCACGAGCCGCAGTGGAGCCGGGGTCTCGTCGACGCTCGCGATGATCAGCTCGGCCATCTTCGCCGGGTCGCCGAGCGACGGGCGGCTCCGGTCCTGGATGCCGCGCACCAGCGCCGCGGGCGTGCCGTCGTAGGCGGCCATCGGGGTCGCCAGGGTGAGGCCGCCGTAGCGGAAGTCGGTGCGCGCGCCGCCCGGTTCGACGATCGTGACGCCGATGCCGAACGGCTCGACCTCCTTCGCGACGGCCTCCATGAAGCCCTCGATCCCCCACTTGCCCGCGTGGTAGAGCGATCCGCCCGCGTTGGTGGCCTGGCCGCCGTAGGTGGAGAGCTGCACGAGCCTGCCGCCACCCTGCGCCCGCAGGTGCGGGAGGGCCGCGCGGACGACCTGCATCGAGCCGAGCAGGTTGGTGGTGATCTGGTGCACGACCTGCTCGTCGGTCGCCTCCTCGGCCGCGCCGAACACGGCGTACCCGGCGTTGGTGACGATCACGTCGATCCGACCGAACTCGGCGAACGCGCTGTCCACCACGGGGCGCACGGCGGGCAGGTCGGTGAGGTCGAGGTGGTGGAGCCGCAGCCGGTCGCCGTGCTGGGCCACCAGGTCGTCGACCGCGCCTTCGCGGCGGACCGTGCCCGCGACGCGGTCGCCGCGGTCGAGGAGCTGTTCGGCGAGGTGGCGGCCGAAACCGCTGCTGACGCCGGTGATGAACCACGTGCGCTGAACCATGGACGTGCCTTTCCGAGGGGGTGCCCCGAGTCTGCGAGCCCGCCGCGGGCCGCGGCAGATCCCCCGTGTTCCGGGTAGTGCCAGGGGATACCCACGGCGTCCGGAGTGGACGTACCGTGGCCTGGTGGAGTCCGACAACGTCCTCGGAGCCTTCCTGCGCGCCCGCCGGGAACTGGTGCGCCCGGAGGAGGTCGGCCTGCGGTCCGGCGGTCTGCGCCGGGTGCCGGGGCTGCGGCGCGAGGAGGTCGCCCTGCTCGCGGGCATCAGCGCGGAGTACTACCTGCGGCTGGAACGGGGCCGGGATCGAAACCCCTCCACCCAGGTCTTGGACGCACTCGCCGCCGTGCTCCAGCTCGACGCCGAGAGCGCCGCGCACCTCGCCGAACTCGCCCGGCACCGGCCGCGCGCCCGCGTTCCCCAGCCGGTGGAGGAGGTGCCCGACGGCGTGCGGATGCTGCTGGACACGCTGACCGTGCCCGCGTTCGTCGTGAACCGGTACCGGGACGTGCTGGCCGCCAACCGCCTGGCGCAAGCGCTGTCGCCGCACATGGCGCCGGGCGAGAACCGGCTGCGCGCGCTGTTCACCGACCCGGACGGGGTGCGGTGCCACCCGGACTGGGAGGAGAACGCCGCGTCCCTCGTCGCCCAGCTGCGCGCGGAGGTCGGGGCCGACGTCGACGACCCGCACCTCGCGGCGCTCGTCGAGGAGCTGTCGCTGCTCAGCGACCGGTTCCGCAGGCTGTGGGCGCGCCACGACGTCCAGCGGGGCGGCAGTGTCACCACCGTCGTCCGACACCCCCGGTTCGGCGACCTGGAACTCCGGCTGGAGAAGTTCGCCGTCGTCGGGGCGGACCGGCTGCTCCTCGTGGTGTACCACGCCGAACCGGGCAGTCCGGCCGCCGAGGCGCTGGCGCTGCTGGACGCGGGCACGCGCGTGTAGCGACTCACTGGGTGTGCTCATCGTCACTCGCCGTTACCCCCCACTGGCGGCTGCCCTGGGGCTGGTTCGGTGAGTACCGTCCCTCTCGCCCGTTCCGCAGGGGGTGGACCGGGCGTCACACAGGGGGGACCACTTTGTCGACAGCTCTCTTCGGCGTGCCCGGAGGACACGGGCCGGACCGCGGCCGGAGTGCTCGCGGGGGTGCGCCGGTCGGCCCGCGGCGAGCACGCGGGCCGAGCGTCGGCGGCGCGACGAAGAACTGATCCGCGACCGGTTATCGGGTACCGTTCATTTTCCATTGTTCGGTGCCCTGATTTCGCGTGCCGAGGACTTCCCTCGCGCGGACGAGTGCCGCAGAAATGCGGAAATACCACCCCGGTGCCGAAAACGGGAGAGTTCACCGTTTCCGGGCACGGCCACCGGGTTCGCCCACCTCGCAGGCCCTCTCGGGCGTTACCTCCTACCGTGGCGAGATCGTGTGGGAATTCCACGTGAAATAGCGGAAAGCGATCGGTACCATAAAGCAATGGGGACTCCAAGCGCAGATGTCGCACCACCACCACTCAGCCCTCGCAAACGCCTGCTCGCGGCGTCGATCAGCCTGTTCTACCGGAACGGGATCCAGGCGACCGGTGTCAGCGAGCTGTGCGAGGTGGCGGGGGTCTCCAAGCGCACGCTCTACCAGCTCTACGGCGGTAAGGACGAGCTGATCGCCGCGTACCTGGCGCACCTGCGCGAGAAGCGGGTGTCGCCAGCCGAGCGGAACCTGTTCGACGACGCGCTCGCGCCGCGGGAGCGGTTGGCGCAGCTGTTCGACCGGCCGGACCCCGCGCGCTTCCGGGGGTGCGCGTTCCACAACGCGAGCGTGGAGCTGACGATGCCCGGCCACCCGGCGACGCCGGTGATCCACGAGTACAAGGAGAGCTTCGAGCGGCGGATCGCGCAGTCCGCGCGCGAAGCCGGGTGCAAGGAGCCCGAGGAACTGGGCCGGGCGCTGATGCTGCTGTTCGAGGGGGCGACGGCGCTGGCCACGTCGACCGGCGACCTGGCGGCGTTCGACGCCGCGAGGCCGGTGGCGGAGAAGCTGATCGGCGACGCGGCCGCCTGACCCGGTTCGGTCCACTGTGGAGCGGCATTCCTCGGGTCGGGAATGGCGACTTCACGCCACTCCTCCGGCCGGAAAACCCGGTGCTTCGCCTGGTAGGGCCGCGGGACGGGTTGTGGGGGGCGCGAACACCGCGCCCGCGCCACCGTCCGGGGCTCCTAGCATGGGGTCGTCCGGTACCGGCGAGGGAAGAAGTTCGGGGATGCGCAGCAACGTTTTCGGTCGTGCCGTGGTCGTCGGAGCCGTCGCGGTCGCCGCGTTGGGGGCCCTCACCGGGGTGTCGTCGGCGACGCCCGGCACGGGGGTGTCCGCGAAGCTGCTGTTCCAGCACACGGTGGGCGACAAGGACTACGTGGTCCGCGAGATCACCATCCAGCCCGGCGGCGCGACCGGGTGGCACTTCCACGAGGGCGAGCTGTACGGCCTGGTGAAGTCCGGCACGCTCACCCACTTCGGCCACGACTGCGCCGTGGACGGCGTGTACCCGGCGGGCGCGCCGATCACCGAGCCGAGCGGCGCGGACAACGTCCACATCGGACGCAACCTCGGCACGACGCCGATGGTGCTGGAGGTCCTGTACGTCCTGCCGACCGGCGCGCCGCTGTCGGACGACGCGCCCGCGCCCGCGTGCGACCGATGACCGACCTGCGCGCGGAGGAGCAGCCGCTGCGGGTCACCCGGCGGTTCGCGTTCTCCCCGCACGAGGTGTACCGCGAGATCCGCGAGACCGGGCCCGTGCGGCGGGTCACGATGTCCGCGGCCCCGGACGCCTGGCTGGTCACCGACTACGCCGAGGCACGCGCGCTGCTCGCCGACCCGCGCTTGGCCAAGGACCACAACCGTGCGCTGGAGCTGTACCCGGACGACGTGAACTCCGCGCTGTCGAGCGACCTGTCGCACAACATGCTCCAGAGCGACCCGCCGGACCACACCCGGCTCCGCAGGCTGGTCACGAAGGCGTTCACCGGCAAGGCCGTGGCGCGCCTGGCCCCGCAGGTCGAGCGGATCGTCGACGGCCTGCTCGACGACGTGGCCGCGCGGGGCCGCGCCGACCTGATCGAGTCGTTCGCCCTCCCGCTGCCGATCGAGGTCATCTCGGAACTGCTCGGCGTCCCGCTCGCGGACCGGGCGAAGATCCGCGACTGGTCGATGCCGTTCGTCGTCGGCTACTCCGAGGGTGTGGAGCGGGCGGGCCGGGAGATCAAGGCGTACTTCGCCGAGCTGATCGCGGTGAAGCGCGCCGACCCCGGCGAGGACCTGCTGTCGGACCTCGTGCACGTCATGGTGGACGGGGACCGGCTGTCCGAGGCGGAACTCGTGGCGATGGCGTTCCTGCTGGTCTTCGCGGGCCACGAGACGACCGCGAACCTCATCGGCAACGGCGTGCTGGCGCTGCTGCGGCACCCCGAGCAGCTGGCGGCGCTGCGCGCAGACCCGTCCGGCCTGCCCGCCGCGATCGAGGAGTTCCTCCGCTACGACAGCCCGATCCACATCGCGACCACGCGGTTCACCACCGAGCCGGTGCGCGTCGGCGACGTGGAGATCCCGGCCGACCAGTTCGTCATGATCTCCCTGCTGGGCGCCAACCACGACGGGGCGCGGTTCACCGACCCCGAGGTGCTCGACACCACCCGTGCCGCCGCGGGCCACCTGGCCTTCGGCCACGGGATCCACTACTGCGTCGGGGCCCCGCTGGCCCGGCTGGAGGCCCGGATCGCGCTCGGCGCGCTGCTGGCCCGGTTCGAGGTGCTGGAGCTGGACGCGGAGCCGGACGAGCTGGAGTGGCGCAAGAGCACCTTCGTGCGCGGGTTGAGCACGTTGCCGGTGCGCGTGCGCTGACCCGGTCCCCATGAACCAAAGGACGATGGCGATGGCTTCCACGAACACCCCGGTCGGCGCGCTGCGCCGCGGTCACGACGACCTGGTGGAGGTCGTGTCCGGTCTCTCCCCGGACGACCTCCTGCGCACGTCCGGCTCGGAGGACTGGACCGTCGCGCAGGTGCTGAGCCACCTCGGCAGCGGCGCGCGGATCGGCCTGGCCACGCTCGAGGCCGCCGTGAACGGGACCGAGGTCCCCGACCTCGAGTTCAACAGGTCCGTGTGGGCGCACTGGGACGCGCTGTCCCCGGCCGAGCAGGCGGCGGAGTTCGTCACCGCGAACGAGGACCTGACGGCCCGCTACGAGGGACTGGACCAGCGGACCCGTGACGAACTGCTGATCACGTTCCCGCACTTCCCCCGGCCGGTCGACGTCACGACCGCCGCCGCCATGAGGCTGAGCGAGTTCGCGCTGCACTCGTGGGACGCGCGGGTCGCGGTCGACCCGGCGGCCACGATCGCGCCGGAGGCCACCGGGATCCTGCTGGACGGCCTGGGGATGCTCGTCTCCTTCGCGGGCAGGGCCGACCGGTACGACGGCGGGCTGAGCCTGGTCGTGCGCACCTCGGAGCCGACCCGGACCCTCGGCCTGGTCGTCGGCGAGTCGGTGACCTTGGAGCCGGACGCGCCCGACGCGGCGGACGGCGACCTGGTCACGCCCGCGGAGTACCTGGTCCGCCTGGTCACCGGTCGCCACCAGCCCGCGCACACCCCGGCCTCGGTGTCGGCGACCGGCGTGGACCTGGACGACCTGCGGAAGCTCTTCCCCGGCTACTGAGGCCTACCGCTGGTCGACCCGCACCAGGTGCAGGCCGCACAGCCGCCGCACGTAGCGGCTGGAGCGGCCGTCCGTCGGCACCACGAGCGTCGGCCTGGTGAGGACCTCGCCGTTGTAGCGGGTCGCGAGCAGGGCTGGGCAGCCGCCGAACTCGGGGTCGACCTCGGCCCACGACAGCAGCACCTGGAAGCCGTCCTCGGAGCGGGCCTGGACCACGAAGTTGAGGTGGTCCATCTTGCGCCGCTCGTCGAGCAGGAGCCGGGTCCGCTGGAGCACCTGGTGCAGCGGGACGCCCTGCACGTGGTGGACCTCGCGGCGGCGGGTGGTGACGTAGTGGACGTCCACCGGCAGGCCCGCGTGGGCGTGCAGGTCCGGTGTGGTGATCACCCACTCCTGCCGGACGGCGCCGCTGACCAGCACCTCGTCCGCGCCCAGCGGCGGCCGCTGAGCGGGGACCCGCACCTCCGGCAGTAAGTCCATGACCCCCACGGTAAGTCCGGAGTGGTCGATCGCAGAAGCCACCAACAGTGGACAGTTTTCGCTCCGCGAATACGCATCGTCAATCGCTGATCACCGGCTTTTGCGGAGGTTGATCACGATTGGTGCCGCAGGTGCGGATGGCGTGGAATCCCGTGGTCGCGGCGATAGACTCCGCGGTATGCCGAATCTGCGGATCAGTGAAGCCGCGTCCCTCCTCGGGGTCAGCGACGACACCGTGCGCCGATGGGCCGACCAGGGCCGCCTGCCGGTCGTGAGCGGCGACAACGGGCGGATGGCCGTCGAGGGCAGCGCCCTCGCCGCGTTCGCCCAGCAGCTCGCGGACAACCCCGAACCGGGGGCCACGGTCGCGTCGACCGCCAGGAACCGGATGCGGGGCATCGTGACCCGCGTGGTGAAGGACGGCGTGATGGCCCAGGTCGAGATGCAGGCCGGACCGTTCCGGGTGGTGTCCCTGATGAGCCGGGAAGCCGCCGAGGAGCTCGGTCTGGAGGTCGGGGTGGTCGCCGTCGCCTCGATCAAGTCAACGCACGTCGTCGTCGAGATCCCGGAGGCCTGAATGTTCCGTCGCACAGGTGTGGTCGTGCTGGCCGCGGCCCTGTCGCTGGTCGGCTGCTCGGCGCAGGACACCGCGTCCACCGTCGCACCGTCCGCGTCGCCCACGTCCAGCGCGCCCGCCGTCACCGGGGCGCTGACCGTGTTCGCGGCCGCGTCGCTGACGGAGTCGTTCACCCAGCTCGGCAAGGACTTCGAGGCCGCGAACCCCGGTGTGAAGGTGACCTTCAACTTCGCGGGCAGCTCCGCGCTGGCCACCCAGATCAACTCCGGCGCGCCCGCGGACGTGTTCGCCTCCGCCGCGCCCGCCAACATGAAGACGGTCAGCGACGCGGGCGGCATCACCGGCACCGCGACGACGTTCGTGAAGAACAAGCTGGAGATCGCCGTCCCGAAGGGCAACCCGGCCAAGATCACCGGGCTGGCCGACTTCGGCAAGGCGGACCTGAAGATCGCGCTGTGCGCCGAGCAGGTCCCGTGCGGCGCGGCCGCGAAGAAGGTGTTCGAGACCGCGGGCATCACCGCCGCGCCGGACACGCTGGAGCAGGACGTGAAGGCCGTGCTCACCAAGGTGAAGCTCGGCGAGGTGGACGCGGCGCTGGTGTACAAGACGGACGTGAAGTCCGCGGGCGGTGACGTCGAGGGCATCGAGTTCCCGGAGTCCGACAAGGCCGTCAACGACTACCCGATCGCGCCGCTGGCGAAGGCGCCGAACGCGGCCGCCGCCAAGGCCTTCGTGGACTTCGTGCTGTCCGCCAAGGGCGTCTCGGTGCTGTCCGCCGCGGGCTTCGCCGCTCCGTGACGAAGCGTGCGGGCACCCGAGGGCGGCTACCGCTCGTCCTCGTGGTGCCCGCGGTGCTCGGCCTCGCGTTCCTCGTGGTCCCGTTGGCGGGACTGCTGGTCCGAGCCCCGTGGCCGACCCTGTTCGACCAGCTCTCCAGCCCGGCCGTCGGCCAGGCGCTCGGCCTGTCGCTGCTCTGCGCCAGCCTGGCCACGGTGATCTGCCTGTTCTTCGGCGTGCCGCTCGCGTGGCTGCTGGCCCGCGGCGACGTGCCGGGGCGCGGCCTCCTGCGGGCGCTGGTGACCGTTCCGCTGGTGCTGCCGCCCGTGGTCGGCGGCGTGGCGCTGCTGCTGGTGCTGGGGCGGCGCGGGCTGATCGGGTCGTACCTGGACTCGTGGTTCGGGCTGTCGCTGCCGTTCACCACGACCGGTGTCGTGATCGCCGAGGCGTTCGTGGCGATGCCGTTCCTGGTGATCTCGGTCGAGGGCGCGCTGCGCGCGGCCGATCCCCGGTTCGAGGAAGCGGCCGCGACGCTCGGCGCGTCGCGGTGGCTGACGTTCCGGCGGGTCACGCTGCCGACGATCCTGCCGGGCATCGTGGCGGGCACGGTCCTGTGCTGGGCGCGGGCGCTCGGCGAGTTCGGGGCCACGATCACGTTCGCGGGCAACTTCCCCGGCAAGACGACGACGATGCCGCTCGCGGTGTACCTGGCGCTGGAGACGGACCCGGACGCGGCGATCGTGCTGAGCATCGTGCTGCTGCTGGTGTCGGTGGTCGTGCTGGCGAGCCTGCGCGACCGGTGGATCAGCGGGGCGACATGACGTTGACGGCGGAGATCCAGGTCTCGCGGTCGGAGTTCCAGCTGGACCTGGGGCTGACCGTGGCCCCCGGTGAGGTGGTCGCGCTGCTGGGGCCCAACGGGGCCGGGAAGACGACGGCGCTGCGGGCGTTGGCCGGGCTGCTCCCGTTGGGGGGCGGGGAGATCCTGGTCGACGACGCGGTGTGGGACCGGCCGCCGTCGGTGTTCCTGCGGCCGGAGAAGCGGCCGGTCGGCGTGGTGTTCCAGGACTACCTGCTGTTCGGGCACCTGACGGCGGTGGAGAACGTGGCGTTCGGGCTGCGGGCACGGGGGATGGACCGGCGGGCCGCGCGGAAGATCGCGTTCGAGTGGCTGGAGCGGGTGGGGCTGGCCGAGTACGGCGGGACGCGGCCGGGGGCGTTGTCCGGTGGGCAGGCGCAGCGGGTGGCGTTGGCGCGGGCGTTGGCGACGGCGCCGTCGGTGCTGCTGCTGGACGAGCCGCTGGCGGCGCTGGACGCCGGGAACCGGCTGCTGGTGCGCACGGAACTGGGGCGGCACCTGGAGGAGTACACCGGGCGGACGCTGCTGGTGACGCACGACCCGCTGGACGCGATGGTGCTGGCCGACCGGCTGGTGATCGTGGAGCGGGGCCGGGTGGTGCAGACGGGGTCGCCCACCGAGGTCGCCCGGCAGCCGCGGACCGAGTACGTGGCGCAACTGGTGGGGCTGAACCTGTACCGGGGCACGGGGTCCGGGTCGGTGGTGGCGCTGGACGACGGCGGGTCGTTGACGGTCGCCGAGCCGGTGTCCGGGGCCGTGCACGTGGCGTTCCCGCCCTCCGCGGTGAGCCTGCACCCGACTCGGCCGACGGGGAGCCCGCGCAACACGTGGGAGGTCGTGGTGGTGGGGGTCGAGCAGCACGCGCACACCGTGCGGGTGCGGCTGGCCGGGGAACCGCCGGTGCTGGTCGACGTGACGACGGCCGTGGTGGCCGAACTGCGGCTGGTGCCGGGCGTGCGGCTGTGGGCGGCGCTGAAAGCCACCGAGGTGCACACGTACCCGGCGTAGGTTGCTGTCATGACGATCGGGTTGACGTTCGACTGCGCGAACGCCGCGGTGATGGCGGCGTTCTGGAAACTGGCGCTGGGCTACGAGGACGAGCCACCGCCCCCGCCCTTCGCGACGCGCGAGGAGTGGCTGGCCTCGTTCGACCTGCCCGAGGACGACGAGGGCGGCGGGGCGTGGCTGCACGACCCGACGGGCGTGGGGCCGCGGTTGTCGCTGCTGGAGGTGCCGGAGCCGAAGACCGCGAAGAACCGGCTGCACCTGGACATCCGGGTGTCCGGGCAGGGGACGGACGAGGAGCGGTGGGCGCGGGTGCTGGACCGGGTGGCGGTGCTGACGGAGGCGGGCGCGCGGACGTTGTGGGTCGCCGAGGGGCACCACGTCGTGATGGCGGATCCGGAGGGCAACGAGTTCTGCGTCTGCTGACCCCTTCGCGTCGTCTCGTTTGGTTGAAGGTTGAACGATCTGGGGCATAGTGGGGTGCCGCGACGTCACCACGGCGTCCCGGACTGAGGAGTGCTTCCGTGTCCCCACAACGGATTCTCGCGGTGTTCCTGCTCGCCCTGCCCCTGGTGGCCGTGCCCGCGGCGTCGGCGGCGAGCTCGAAGTTCTGCGACGGCGGCGGGTTCACCGTCCTGGGCAAGAGCGGGGCGTCGGAGTTCCGCGGCACCGTGCCCGCGCCCGCGGGCCGGTTCACCGTGCAGGGCAGGTACACCAGGTTCGACGTGGACCCGGCCACGCTCGGGATCTACGACTACGCCTTCACCGGCAGCCCGAACGTGGGCGACATGACCGGCGGCGTGGCGACCCCGGTGTACGCGAGCAAGGTGCCGGACCACCGCGGGCTGGCGTTGACCGGCGGCATCGACCTGCGGGTGCGCAAGGAGACCGTGGAGATCGGCCGGGCGGGCTCCGGGGTGAGCATGAAGATCACCGCGAAGGACTGCGCGCAGGGCGGGATCTTCCAGATGGAGCCGGAACGGGCGGACGGCACCCGCACGCGGATCGTGCACACCTTGGCGGACAACGCCTTCTACTACGACAACCCGGCGTTCCGCGCCCAGTTGGGCCAGTTCCTCGGTTCGGAGTGCACCAGCGTCACGGCAGGCCCGCCGTCGCAGTTCTGCGTGCAGGTGACCCCGCGGGTGAACATCGGCTCCGACGCGGCGCCGAAACTGGTGCTCCGCGACAGCGCCCAGGTCGCCACGCGCGTCCGGCAGGCGTCCTGCGGCCCCGACTTCACGAACCCGCTCGGCCTGTCCGAGACCCGCGACCACTGCGGCGCCACGAGCGTGTGGGACGTGGCCAGCGGAGGCCGGATGGGCATGGTCACCGGTGAGGACGCCACCGAGGTCGCCAACCCGCCCACCCCGTGCACCACCGACTGCAACGCGGGCAACGGCGTGAACGGCAGGCTCGCCGTGCTCGGCTTCCCCGCCACCGTCCCCGCGGACAGCCGCCTCACCCCCCGCACCTCCCCCGACGGCCTGGACAGCCCCCTCACCGCACCCTGACCGGGTCCGTCGTCGGGGGCGCGGCTCACGAAGCCGCGCCCCCGACGACGTCAGGCCGGCCCGTCGAGCAGCAGCTTCGCGGCCACCGCCGCCCCGTCGGAGCGGATCGAGGCCGCGACGGTCCTGGCCCGTGCCGCCGTCTCCGGGGCCAGTGCCGTGGTCAAGGCGGTGGACAGGGACGTCGGGGTCGGGTCGTCGTGGGTGGTGCCGATGCCCAGGTCGGTCACCCGCGCGGCCCAGTACGGCTGGTCCGCGATCAGGGGGATCACGACCTGGGGCGTTCCGGCTCGGGCGGCTGTCGTGGTGGTGCCCGCGCCGCCGTGGTGGACGACGGCGGCCACCCGGCTGAACAGCGCCTGCTGGTTGACCTCCCCCACGACGAGGCAGTCGTCGGCGTCGTCGATGGTCTCCAGGCCCGCCCACCCGCTGCCGAGCACGATCCGGCGGCCGTGGGCGCGGCCCGCTTCGATGGCCGACCTGGCCACGTCACGGGGCGCGTAGGCGGCCATGCTGCCGAAGCCCACGTACACCGGGGGCGGGCCCGCGGCCAGGAACGCCTCGACGTCGTCCGGCAGGGGGCGGTCGTCGGGGAGGATCCACGCGCCGGTCTGCACGACGTCGAGATCCGTCATGCCCTTCGACGGGCACAGCAGCGGGTCGGCCGCGAGCCACGGGTGGTCGGTGAAGACGTGGTCGCGGACGTTGTCCACCGGGGGCAGGTCGAGTGCCACACGGTGGGCCGCGAGGGCCGGGCCGTACAGGGCGTTCACCCGCTGGGCGTCCTCCTCCCACAGGACGCGGTGGTCGGTCTCGTCGGGCGAGGACGGCGTCCCCGGACGCCGACCGGGGCGGAAGTGCCGGGACGGCAGGCCCGCGAGGTGGAAGCACGCGTACACGTAGCGGATCCCCCGCTTCTCGGCCACGTCCCGCGCCCCGGCGGGCAGCAGACCGGTCGCCACCACGACGTCGCAGTCCTCGGCGGCCTCGCCCAGCACGGTGAACCGCGCGGCGACCAGGTCGGCGGCCAGGCGGAACGCGTCGTCGGCGGTCGGCGGCCGGGTGCCCGCCACGACCGAGCGCACCGTCGGCCCCAGCGGCACGAGCGGCACGCCGACCCGGTCCAGCAGTGCCGCGAAGTCGTCGTCCGGCGGCGCGCACACCCGGACCTCCGCCTCGAGATCGCGCAGGGCCACCGCCAAGCCGGCCAGCGGCTCGACGTCCCCGCGAGAACCCCACGTCGTCAGCAGAACACGCACAAGAATCCCCGTTTCCCCACGTCCTGGCGTCAAGGCGGGCAATTCTGGAGCACGCACGGGGTCTTGCGGCAAGCCCCCCGGTCGGCTATACGTTGAAGTGGGCGGAGAGCACTTCGCGCACGACCTTGGCGTCGACCTCGTCCAGCACCACGCCGAACACGTCGGCCAACGCCCCGACCACCTCGTCGACCCCAAGTTCCACGTCCACCCGCTCCTCCCCCGGCCGGTGGGTGGTCAGGCGGGTGTTCTCCAGCACGGTCAAGGAGTTCGCGGCCATCTGCTGCGCCATCACGCGGCCGTGGAACAGGGACCGGGGGTGGGTGGCCATGTAGTGGTTGGTCACCGCGAAGTCGATCGGGTAGCGGCGGGTCTCGGTGAAGGCGTGGACGTCCAGCCACCGGCCGTCGCGCCAGGAGTGCAGGACCCACTCCCCCGCGTCACTGGACAAGCGGTAGCGCCAGGCGTCCTGGGTGGATTCCGCGCCGTCGGCCAGCTCCACCGGTTCCAGCGGGCTGCTGCCGAAGCCGACGTCGCAGAGCCACACGCGGTCGTCCGCCACGACCCGGAGCACGTTGTGGCTCGACGGGCGGATCTCGGTGGAGCCCAGGCGGACCCGGCCCTGCATCCCGGTGAACGAGAAGCCGAGGCGGTCCAGGGCCGCGGCGAACAAGGTGGTGTGCTCGGAGCAGGTGCCGCCCCGGCCGCCCCGGACCAGCTTGGCCTGCAACGGTTCCAGTGCCAGGTCGACCGGGCGGGCCAGGACCATGTCCAGGTTCTCCCACGGGATCGCCGTGACGTGGGCGCGTTGGACCGCGCGCAGCACCGCCGCGGTCGGTCGCCGGTCGCCCTCGTACCCGATCCGGGCGAAGTAGGCGTCCAGGTCCAGCTCGTCCCCACCCCACAGCACGCTCATGCCTCGAACCTAGCCGGTGGCCACGACCTCCCCGAACGGTGCTCCACCGGGGCTCAGGCGAACCGGTACGACGACGCGGCGAAGCCGCCGGGCCCGAATGGCCCGGCGGCTACGGCGCACCGTGTCGGCGGTTCTCACACGTCCCCCGCGATCAGCCCGCGAAGCGGATGGAGGCGACCTGGCGGTCGAAGCCGAGCGCGCCGAGGTCGTTGACGTTGCCGGTCACGACCTTGGACTCGCCCTTGCAGTCGCCGCCCTTCCAGATCTTGTACGTGCCGCTCGCCTGGATGGAGCGGACCAGCGTGGGGCGCGTGACGTTGACGCAGCCGACACCGCTGACGCCCTGCGAGCCGTCGGGCTCGGACAGGTTCAGGCCGCTGTCGAGGATCGCGCTGGTCGCCGTCAGCGCGGCGTTGCCGGTGTTGCCGGGCGCGGTGCCGTTGTTCGAGCCGTTGTTGACTGGCGCGGGCGCGGTCTGGGTCGGCGCGCCCTTGGCCGGGGCGAAGCGGATCGACTGGATGGAGTTGTCGAACTTGCCGAGCCTGTTCACCTTGCCCTTGACGATCGCGGACTCGCCGGTGCAGTTCGGGCCGAGCCAGATCTTGATGGTGCCGTCGGCCTCCAGCGAGGACGCGGGCGACTTGCGGCCGAGGTCGACGCAGTCGTTGCCGCCGAGGGCCTGCGCGGCGCTGGTGTCCGGGAGGTTCTTGTCCTCGACGAGGCGGACCGACGTGCCGGTGAGCGTCACCTGGCCGCCCTTGACGCTGTCGACCTGCTCGACGCCGTCGGGCTGGTCGGTGGGCGCGGCGGCGTCCTGCGAGCCGCAGGCGGAGAGGAACGCGGCGCCCGCGGCGACGAAGGCGGCCAGAACCAGAACAGGTTTGCGGTACAAGGGGATTCTCCGATTTCGCGAGTGGTGCTTCCGTGTCGCTCGAACAACGTCAACACGGGAGCGGGTCGCGAACGGTTCAGCGGAACTTCCCCGGCGATCTCAACTGGAGGCCCGACGTTCGGGGCGCGAAGGCGTTGTGCGGCAAGGAGGTCTTGGCACAAGTGCGCCACTCCACTGTGGACCCCGAGGGGACGGTGGGCGTCGCCGTCCCCTCGGAGCGGATCAGCCCCGCGCGCGGTGCGCGGCGGCCACGAGGTGCCGCAGCGCCGGTTCCACCTCGGCGTAGCCGCGGGTCTTGAGGCCGCAGTCCGGGTTCACCCACAGGCGCTCGCCGGGCACGGCGTCCAGCGCGGCGCGCAGCAGGTCGACCACCTCGTCCTCGGTCGGCACGTTCGGCGAGTGGATGTCGTACACGCCAGGCCCGACCGCGCGGCTGAACCCGATGGCCTTCAGGTCGTCGAGCACCTCCATGCGGGACCGGGCGGCCTCGATGGTGGTCACGTCCGCGTCCAGCCCGTCGATGGCGTCGATGACGTCGCCGAACTCCGAGTAGCACAGGTGGGTGTGCACCTGGGTGGACGTGGCCGCGCCCGCCGTGGCCAGCCGGAACGAGCCGACGGCCCAGTCCAGGTAGGCCTCGCGGTGCTCCGCCCGCAGCGGCAGCAGTTCCCGCAGGGCGGGCTCGTCGACCTGCACGACGCCGATGCCCGCGGCCTCCAGGTCGCGGATCTCGTCGCGCAGCGCCAGCGCGACCTGCTCGGCGGTGTCGCCGAGCGGCTGGTCGTCGCGGACGAACGACCAGGCCAGGATGGTCACGGGGCCGGTGAGCATCCCCTTGACCGGCTTGGCCGTCAACGACTGCGCGTACGACGTCCACGCCACGGTGATCGGCTCCGGGCGGGACACGTCGCCGTGGATGATCGGCGGTCGCACGCAGCGCGACCCGTAGGACTGCACCCAGCCGAGTCGGGTCGACGCGAAGCCGTCCAGGTGCTCGGCGAAGTACTGCACCATGTCGTTGCGCTCGGGTTCGCCGTGCACCAGCACGTCCAGCCCGATCTCCTCCTGCAACCGGACGACCCGCTCGATCTCGGCGCGCATCCGCTCCGCGTACCCGGCCTCGTCCAGGGTGCCGTCGCGGAGGTCCGCCCTGGCACGGCGGACGTCGCCGGTCTGCGGGAACGAACCGATGGTCGTGGTGGCGAGCGGCGGCAGCGCGAGCCGGGCCCGCTGCACCTCGGCGCGCTCGGCGTAGGGGGCGCGGGTGCGGTGCTCGGGGCGCAGCGCGTCGATCCGGGCGCGGACCCGGCCGTCGAACGACGGGGCGCCCGCGGCGGCGTGGCTGATCCCGGTGTCGTTGTCGCGCAACGCCTTGCCGATCAGCACGACCTCCGCGACCTTCTGCCGGGCGAACGCCAGCCTGGCCACGACGGCCGGGTCCAGGTCCGTCTCGGCGTCCAGGTCGTACGGCACGTGCAGCAGCGAGCACGACGTCGACACGGCGAGCGAGCCGACCGACCCGAGCAGCGTCGCGGCCTTCGCCAGCGCGGCGGTGAGGTCCGTGCGCCACACGTTGCGGCCGTCCACGACCCCGGCGACCAGCGTCTTGTCCCGCAGCCCCGGCAGGCCCGCGATCCGGTTCACCGCGGCGGGCGCGGTGACCAGGTCGACCGCAACGGCCTCGACCGGGGTCTCCACGAGCACCGGCAGCGCCTCGCCGAGGTCGCCGAAGTAGCCCGCGACCAGGATCGCGGGCCGGGCGGTCGCCTCGCCGAGGCGGGTGTACGCGCGGCGCAGCGCGGCCAGTTCGGCCTCGGTGCGGTCCGCCGCGAACGCGGGCTCGTCGAGCTGCACCCACTCCGCGCCCGCGTCGGCCAGCGCCGCCAGCAGCTCGACGTACCGGTCGACCAGCCCGTCCAGCAGGTCCAGCGGCGTGAAGCCCTCTGGCGCGTCCGCCGAGGCCTTGGCCAGCAGCAGGAACGTCACCGGGCCGACGAGCACCGGCCGGGTCGGGACGCCGAGGTCGAGCGCCTCGCGGAACTCGGCGACAGGCTTGTCCCCGACCAGCGCGAACCGGGTCGACGGGTCCAGTTCCGGCACCAGGTAGTGGTAGTTGGTGTCGAACCACTTGGTCAGCTCCAGCGGCGGCACGCTGTCCCGCCCGCGGGCCGCGGCGAAGTAGGTGTCCACCGGGGACAGGCCTAGGTCGCAGAACCGCCGGGGCACGGCGTCGAACAGCACGGCCGTGTCGAGCACGTGGTCGTAGTAGGAGAACGTGTTGCCGGGCACGGAGTCGAGGCCGGCGGCGGCCAGCTCCCGCCACGTGTCCGCGCGCAGCTCGCGGGCGACCGCGGCCAGGACGTCCGCGTCGGCGCGGCCCGCCCAGTACGCCTCCACCGCGCGCTTGAGCTCGCGGCGCGGGCCGATCCTGGGGAAGCCCAGCACGGTGGTCCCGATTTCGGGGGTGTTCACAGCTCTCTCCTCGCGAGCGTGCCGACGAGACCGGGCCGTCGTGGGGGCACGCGAGAAGGGGCGGCGCGTGGCGCCACCCGTGTCCGCGCGGACCTTCCCACGAGGTCCCGGACTCCACGCGCACCGGTGGTGCGCGTGCCGGTGGCAGGTCTTCGGACTCGCGGGCACCCACCGGAGGACCGGTGGACCTACTGGCCGTCGCTTCCCAGGCCCGTCGGGCCCAGTGCTCTCGTGACGGCGGTCGTTCCCGCTCACCGCTGCGGGGCAGTCCCGGATTCCCACCGGGTTCCCTCTTGCCTCGCCGCGCCCCGAGGGGATCGGCGAACCACCAGCGGGCCGAGCCTAGCCGAGTCCCGACAGGCGGTCGGAGGTCGTCCGGATGGTGGGAGCCGGGTGGTTGCCAACGCAATGACCAGGGCCGGAGGGTGCGAAAGTGCAGTGCCGGGAGTACGGGTGACCACAGATCCCCGGTTTCCCGGCCGTCGGCGGAGCGCGGTGGTCTACTCGGGGGAAGACCACGTCCACGAGGAAGGCGTACGGCCATGATCTGCTGGGACCGGGTCGGCGACCACCTCGTGCTGGGCTTCTTCGACCAGGCCGAGGTCGACCGGCTGCGAGGCTACCTCGTCGGGCTGCGCGAGGTCCTCGACGCCAGGTTCGCCGAGTACACGACGGACTGCCCGCCCGGCAAGAAGCTCGGCGTGGCCTACCCGTTGGCCGAGACCGGCGACCGACGGCTGCGGGCGATCCTGCGCCGCCGCGTCGGCGAGGTCGGGCCGTGGCGGGAGCCGGAGGTGTTCCGGCCGCTGCACAAGGCGATCACGCGGGTCCTCGCGACGCTGCCCGACAAGGGCGGACTGGTCCAGCTGCACTCGATCGACTGCGCGGGCGCGTGGTCGCGGTCGTTGACCGACCTGCGGGTCGCGATGGCGGCCTCCGCCAGGGAGGCCGAGCCGGTGCTGGCCAGCCGCACCCGGTTCACCACCCGCTGGCTGAAGTCCGTGGTGCGCACGCTCGACGCCACGGCGACCAAGGAGGTCCAGCCGGTGCCGCAGGACCTGGTCGACAGCATCAACCAGGTCCGCACGTACTGGATCTGAAACGCCGAGGAGGCCCCGTTCCCGAGGCCCCTCCTTGAGCAGCAGGACACCTGCTGCGTGACTGCCTGGCGGCGCGTGCCTGCTGTTGAGAGGCCGGCTTTACTTGGGGGATTTGAGCCTTAAAATTTGTCGGGCTGCGGCTTCTGAACCTGCCGTTTTGGCCCGACAAAGGCTCAAATCTAGGGGCCCCAAGTCAAGCCGGCCGTCGCCAAACCTCTTCCGACGATGCCGTAGGCCAAGATCACCCGAGGAACACCGACGAGACTGCGTTGTCGAAGCCGACCGTCGACAGGTCCGCGATGTCCTTGTCCACGACCAGGGACTTGCCCTTGCAGTCCTTTTCGGACCAGAGCTTCACCTTGCCCTTGACCTTGACCGAGGACGCGGCCTTCGGGGAGGAGGCGTTGCGGCAGTCCAGACCGGACAGGCTCTCCCGGTTGCCGTCGACGAAGTCCTTCTTGTCGAACAGGTTCGCGGTGTTGTCGCTGCCGTCGCGGGTCACCGGCGTGCCCGCGGTCGCCTTGCCGCCGTCCGGGCGCAGCCCGAACCAGGTGCCGCCCACGCCCTGGCCGTTCGCGTCGCCGATCTGCGTGTCCTTGCTGTAGAAGTACGCGGGCCAGCCCTCGACCGTCAGCTGACGGGTGCCGTCGGCGCGCTCCAGGAACCCGATCGCCTTCTTCTCCACGTCCTTGAGGTAGATCGTCGCGCCCTTGCCGACCACGACCGGCGGCCACGTCTTCGCGCAGGCGTCCTCGCACGCGGACTTCGACGGCTTCGCCGTGTCCTTGTCGAACCGGTACATCGCCCGGCCACGACCGTTGAACAGCAACGGGTTCAGCTCGAACGTCGACCCCGACGCCACCTGGAGCCACTGCGCCTTCGCCTCCGGGGAGGCGCCCGGACCGGCCAGGTCGCCGGTGCCCGCCTCGACGCCGTTGGCCGTGGCCAATCCGTCGACGAACTTCACGTCCGTGTCGGACACGGCGGCGGCGCTCCCCGCGGGGGCCTTGACCTCCGGGGCGCCGGCCGACGCGGAACCCTTCGTCGGACCGCAGGCGCTGAGCAGAACCGCGCCCGCCGCAAGGAGGACGGCGACGGACGCAAGACGCTTGCTGATCATGGCGGTTGTCTCCCAAGTGGACCGGGTGGGCGTCGGAGTCGTTCCGAGCCTTCGGCCCACAACACGGGAGCGGACGGGAAACGGTTCACCGGACGATCGAGCAGATCCGACGGCACGAAAGAACACACGTGCGCCACGAAGATCGTCACGCGGGCACGGGCGCGCTACCTTCGACCAGGACGCGGAGCCCGACGCCGAACGGGCAGCCCCACCCGCGCCGACAAAAGGGCCCCGCGACTCCCGTCGCGGGGCCCTTTGGCGCACAACGGCCACCCGGCCGTCATGTACTCCGTGAAGATGTCGCCGGATCGACCGCCCGAAGACCTACTCGGCCACGTTGCGGGCGAACACCTCGCCGATCAGCCGCATCGACGACGGCGCGCCGGGGTTGAGCAGCAGGTCGACCCGCTGCTGGACCAGGAGGTCCGCCAACTCGACGGCGCTCACGTCGCGCCACTTGTCGGTGCGCACCCGGCCCTGGTGCAGCGGCGCGGTCGTCACGAGCAGCGACGGCACGTCGTCCGGCGACGGCGCCACCACCGGGGTGTCGTCGTCGTCCAGCGCCACCGCGAAGGTCGACTCCTTGATCACCGCGAACAGCATCTCGCTGGTCGACTCGCCGCGCACCACCAGTTGCAGCGTGGCGTCCACCGGGTCCGTCGGTGATCCGGGCGTCGACGGCTCGTAGTCCGGGTTGGGGTGGAACCGGCTCAGCGTCCCGTCGGCCGACGCCAGCCAGCCGCCCACGATCGCGGCCAACGGCACGCCGTCGTCCGGGTTCTCCGCCTGCCAGCCGGGGTCGACGAGGAACGCCCACTGATCGCCGGTCTGCTCGCCGGGGGTGAACCCCTGCCCGGTCAACTGGTCGACGACCTGCCGGATCTGCTCGGCCCTGTCGTCACTGCTCGGCGTGCTCATCACTTGCCCTTCTCGTCTGGCGCGGTCGGTTCACGTGGCGCACCGGGTCACTCCGCGACGTCGGCGAGGCTCTCCGCGAACACGTCGCCGACCAGCCTCGTGGACGCGGGGCCGCCGGGGTTCAGCAGCAGGTCGACGCGGTGCTCGCGGAGCAGGTCGCCCAACTCCGCCGCGGACACCCCGGTCCGCCAGTCGTCGGCGTGGACGCGGGGGCGCTGCGCGGGAGCCGTGGCCACCAGCAGCGACGGCACGTCGTCCGGCGAGGGCGCGATCAGCGGACTCCCGTCGGCGCCGAGCGCCACGTCGAACGCGCCCTCGCGCAGGACGGCGAACAGCGCGTCCGAGTCGACCTCGCCCCTGGCCAGCAGGTGCAGCGCCGCGTCGACGGGGTCCGTCGGCGACCCCGGTTCGGATGGCGCGTAGTCGGGGTTCGCGTGGAACCGGCCGATCCCACCGTCTGCCGCCGACAGCCACCCGCCGACGACGGCCTCCAGAGGCGGTGACGGCACCTCGCCGCCCGCCGGGGTGTCCGGATCCCACGCGGGGTCGATCAGGAACACCCACTGGTCGTCGCCTGCCGCGGTCATGTCGCACCCTTCTCGTCCGCCGGAGCCCCGACGAGTGTCCCCCACAGCGCTCCGGCCGCACGGCGGGCGCTCATCGGCGCAGCCGCCTGGCCAGCGCCGCGGCCGCGCTCTCGCCGCGCTCGTCGAGCAATGCCCTGATCTCCAGGACGTCCTGGAACACCTCGGCGGTCACCACGCCGGTCGCGGGCACAACGCCGTACCGAACGGCGATGGCGTACGCCCGCGTCGTCACGGCGGCCAGCGCCTCCGCCGCGGCGACGTCCTCGGCGAGCACGTCCTCCACGTCGCCCGCGAGCGCGTTCAGCTCGGTCCGCGCGCCGTCGTCGACGGCCGAGCCGTGCAGCAGGCCGCCCACCATGCCCGTGGTGTCGAGCAGCTCGAACGCGCGCGCCGTCCGCTCGGCCACCTCGGCCGCGACCGCGTCACCGTTCTGCACGACCTCGTAGGCGACCGCGCCGACGACGGCGAACAGCGCGGCCCCGAGCACCTCCGGGTCGGTGTCGCGGTCCAGCAGGAAGTCCGCCAGGCCGTGGTGCCACACCAGGTCCACGGCGGTGGCCAGCGCCCGCGCGGTGGCGGCCGCCGAGTCCAGGCCCTGCCCCTCGAGGGTGTCGCGCACGGCCCGGACGGCCGAGTCGAGCACGACCCCGATCCCGTCCGCGTGAACACCGCCGGCCGCCAGCCGGTCCACCAGGCCCGCCGAGTCGACGAGCACCATCGTGTCCGTGGTCAGGTCGAGGTCGCCGACCCCGCCGGTCGGTTCCGCGCCGGACCCGGTCTGGACCAGGCCGATCGTCCACAGCACGCCGCCGTCGGCCAGGTCGTCCGCGGACCTCGTGCGCGAGACGACCTTGAAGTCCGTGCCCGGCGCGAACACGATCTCGGCGTCCTGCCGGACACCGGTCGTCGAGTGGACGACGAAGACGACGTTCTCGCCGCCGAGCCACACCGGCTCCTCCGTGGCGCGGACGGCCGCGGTCTCCCGCACGACCGAGCCCGGCGCGTAGCGGTCCGCCAGCGCCGCCAGCCCGTCGACCGGGACGTGCCGGGTCAGCACCACGGCCCCGACGTGGTCCTCCCCGACCGGGTCGTCCGCGACCGCGGCGGGCTCGGGTTCGACGGCCGGAACACCGGCCTCGGTCGCCGCCAGGTCGTCCAGGTAGTGCCGGGCAGCGGTGTGCTGCTCGCGCACCTGGTGGGCGAGCACCACGTCCACGACCTCGGCGAAGCGCTGCCGCGCGGCGTCGCCGGAGAGGTCGGCGAACAGGGTGCCGAACAGCCCGTGCTCGCCGACCGCCTCGATGGCGGCGGCGATCCGCTCGGTGGGCTTGATGCCGCCGGTCGGACCCTCGATCGCCACCTCGCGGGCGATCACGTCGACGAACCGCGCCACCACCGCGCGCGCCGACTCCGGGTCACCGGTGGCGTCCGCGATGTGCGCGGTGACGCCGTGCAGGTCCAGCAGGTCGAGCGCCGTCCGCCTGCTGTCCTCGGACAGCTCCAGCTCGTCGTCGGACTCCACGACGTCGTCGACGGGACTGTAGACGCCGGGCAACCCGTCCTCCAGCGCCCGGCCCTGGCCCCAGCGCAGGGCGTCCGCGATCTCCTCCACCGTGAACCCGCCGGAGAACAGGGTGGACATGCCGGGCACGATCACCGGCTGGAAACCGTTGGCGAGCAACAACCTCGGCAGCAGCAGGTACACGTTGAGCCTGCCGTTGCCGTCGCCGAACAGGTGCATCACGTGCAGCGCGCGGATGGCGCGGGCGATGGCGCGCAGGCGGTCCTGGTCGCCGCCCGCCTCGGCCAGTTCGGCGTAGTACCGCTCGAACACGGCGTCGACCAGCGCGGGCACCTCGGCGGCGAGGTAGTCGGTGTTGACCTTCCAGCGGCCGCCCTCGACGGCCAGGAACGTGATCACGTCCGCCCGGCGCCCGGCGTCCACCTGCTCGGGCGCGGCCAGCGTCACGAGCGGGCGGCCCGCGACGGTCTCGTCCAGCAGGTCGGCGGCGGCGTTGCGGGCCAGCAGGTTGTGGCCGATGAACGCGTTCGCGCCCTGGCCGACGATCTCGAACAGGGTGTCGTCCGACTGGGCCAGCCGGGCCCGGCCGGTGGCCACGCCGTGCATGCGCAGGTACTCGGTCCAGTCGACCCGCGCGGCCAGCGCGGCGGGCGCGTCCAGGATCGTCCGGAACGCGGTGGCCATGTCCCTGCGGAAACCGGGTGAGCGGTCGGTGTCGTAGTAGCTGGCCGGGTTGCCCCGGTTGTTGGCCAGCGCGGCGGCGTGGTGCGCGGGGTCGATCTGGAGCAGCCACCACGACCGCTCGGGCAGGAACGTGCTCAGGGTGACCGGATCGGCGCTCGCCACGTCGCGCCTGTCGTGGTCGGCGTCGTGCAGGTCGTCCAGCCAGTCGCGGACCACGTCGGTCTGCTCGACCGGGTCGGCGATCCCGGCCAGCACCGGGAGGTCCGCGACCGGTGCGGTGGTCGGCTCGGTGACGGCGGGCGACGGTGCGGCACCGGGGTCGGCGGGGGCGACCGCGGGCGACGACGGGCGCGGGATGACGAGGGACGAGGGCTCGTCCCTCGGCGGAGCGGTGATCCGGGCCTCCGGGCTCGGGGAAGCCGAGCGCTGGGCGACGGAGTCCGAGACCCCGGTGCTCGGGCCGGCTTCCGGGACATCGGTGGTCCGGGACGCGGCGCGGAACTCGGCCAGCGCCGTCTTGAGCGCCGACAGCACGCGCGGGCCGACCTCGATCGTGACGTGGGCGCCGTTCGGGTCCGGCTGGGCGAAGACCCGCGTCGCGGGCAGCACCGGGTCCACGGACAGCGGCTCGGTGCCCAGCGGCGCCAACTTCGCCAGGTGCGCCGCGGTCACCTCGCGCAGGTCGGCGTGAACGGCCCGCGCCGAATCCCCGTCCGCGTCGTGACCGGTGACCGTCACGATCGGCGGCGCGAGTCCGTCCGCCCGGTGCTCGACGGCGAGCCGCGCAAGCGCCTCGCCCACCTCCTCGATCCGGGCCCGGTCGACCTCCCCGGCCACCAGCGGCAGGACGACCGGCGCGACGGTGGGAGCGGCCGAAGACCGCGACGGCGCGACGGAGGTCGTCGGCACGAGCCGCACCGGGCGGCTGACCTCGCCCTCGTCGTAGTCCCACGACCAGTCGCCGGTCACGGTGAACCGGGCCCTGGCCAACGGGGTCAGCGGCACGTGCTCCCACCGGCCCTCGTCCGCGAGGAACTTGCGGTCGGTCACCGACGTCACGGACCACGGCAGCCCGTCGTGCACCAACGTCAACAGCACGACCACGGCGGCCACCACCAGTTCCGGCCGCTCGTGCCGCTCCCGCGCGTCCCGGAACAGCTCGACCAGGTCGAGGTCGCCCCCGCGATCGGGCACCGAGACGTCCAAGCCCTGCAGCAGCTCGTCGACCAGCGCGAGCGTGGCCGCGCGGTCGTCGAGCGGGATCGGCTCGTCGTCGCGGCGCTCGGACGGCTCCGCGTAGTCCCACCGGCCCACGTAGGCCGTGGCCAGCTCCCGCACCACGTTGTCGTCGTCGGCCTCGGTGGCGCCCAGGACGGTGAGGTGGCCGCCGTCGACGACCACCAGGTCCCGGTCGGTGGAGCCGACCATCCTGGTGCTCGCGGCGACCCGGCGGCGGAACCCGAGGTCCGCCAGCGTGTCCTTGAAGTCGTGGGCGAACCCGCCCGGCTTCGGCGTCCGGCCCGCCTCGCAGGCGACCAGCAGCACGAGGTCGTCCTCGTGCCCGCCTTGGAATCCGCCCGCGTGGACCGCGATCCGGCCGAACGCGTCGGCGGCGACGTCGACGTCGCCGATCGACCCGATGTGGACGGTCGCGCCCTTGCTGTCGGTGTGGACGCCGAAGACCGTCGTGCTGTCGTCCTCCAGCCCGCGCAGGAGGACCGGCAGACCACCGGACTGGCTGCCCGCCTCGGCCAGCAGCAGGGTGTTCGCCCGGTTCCGACTGCCCGCCCAGGTCTGCACGTCGGCGTCACCGGACGAGGCGGTCCCGAACGTCGCGCCGATGAGCTTGCCGTTGCGGTGCAAGGGCTTGCTGGTCACCTGGGTAGCCGTGATCCGGCGTTCGCGGCCGAGCGCGTCCGTGCCGGACTCCCACCGGACCGCGGAGGTGTCCGGCAGATCGGCGTGCGCGAGCCCCGGCGGCGGCGTGGCGCCCGCTTGCCCCTCCAGCGAGGCCAGGTCCGTCGCCGACAGCGCGCCGACCGTCGACGAGCCGCCGCCGAGCAGGTCCACGACCCGCCGCGCGAGGACGACGGGGCTGTCACCAGCTCCCCACCGGGTGCGGTCCGCGCCGCGGCCGACGTGGACGGTGACGTGCGCTTCGAGGTCCGCGACGACGGGCACGAGCTGCACCCGCATCCGGTCACCGCTCGTCGGCAGCACGGCGTCGGCGAAGAGGGCGTCGACCCCTCGTTCCAGGTCGAACCAGAACCGCTGCCGGTCCCGGTACGACAGGTCCGCGGGGAACTCCACCTTGAGCCGCAGCGTCGCCTCGCGCACCCACACGCCGGGGCTGGTCTCGACCCGGCGCACGTCGAACGCGACCGGTCCGCCGTCGGTCGTCGTCCGGACCTCGGTGACCGGCGCGCTCGACCGCACCACGTCGAGGTCGGCGACCGTCACCGGGGCGAGGTCGGCGGTCGTGCCGTCGCCGAGCACGTCGACCTGCTGGCCCGCGGGCACGGCGGTGACCGGTCGCATCGCCCGCACCGCGGCGAACGCGGCCCGCACGGACATCGCCACCCGCGGGTCGATCTCGACGGTGGCGCGCGAGGCGCGGGCCCTGTCCGCGCTGCGGGGCTCGAACCAGCCGGTCACCCCGCTCTCGGGGAGCACCAGGTCGGCGGAGATCGGCCGGGTGCCCTTGGGTGCCAACTCCTCGAGATGGCCGGAAGTGGCGCGGTGCAGGGCGTTGTAGGCGGTCTGGGCCCGCCGGTCCGCCTTGCGGATCGTGTCGTCCGACGAGCCGAACCGGGAGTCCCTGGCGTACCCGGTGATCTTCACGACGGGCAGCGCGAGCCCGTCGGCCTCGTGCTCGACCGCGAGCTGCGCCAACGCCCTGGCCAGCCCGTCGATCTGGTCCTGGTCGGCCACGCGGTCGGTGCCCACGGTGAAGGCGACGTCGGTCCGCTGGACGTCGCGCACGGTCGGGATGCGGAGCAGCGCCGTGGAGCCGACCGGCACGAGCCGGACCGGGCGGCGGACCTCGCCCGCGGCGAAGTCCCACGACCAGTCGCCGGTCACGGTGAACCGGGCCCTGGCCGACGCGGTCAGCGGCACGTGCTCCCACTCCTCCTCGCGCTCGAGGAACTTCCGGTCGGTCAGCGACGTCACCGGCGTCGTCAGCAGCGCCGGGCGCGTGGCCGCGAACGCGAGCACGGCGGACGTCACCAGGTCGGGACGCTGGTGCCGCGCCCGCGCGGTCCGGAACACCTCGACCAGGTCGAGGTCGCCTCTGCGGGCGGTCACCGACGCGTCCAGCCCGAGCAGGAGTTCGCTGATCAGCGCGAGCGTGCCCGCGCGGTCGTCGAACGAGATCCGGGCGCCGCCGGGCCGGGCGGGCGACGGCGCGTAGTTCCACCCGGCGCCGAGCGCCTGCACCAGTTCCAGCACCGCGTTGTCCTCGTCCGTCGCGGTGCCGCCGACGACCGCGAGGTGCCCGCCGTCCTGGATCGTCAACGAGGGCGCGGTCGTGGCGCCGTCGCCGTGGCTCGTGCCGACGATCTGCGTGCCCCCCGCGACCCGGCGCCGGAACTTCAACGCGGCCAGGGTGGCCTGGAAGTCCCAGGCGAACCCGCCGGGCTTCGGCGTCTGGACCGCCGAGCAGGCCGCCAGCACGACGAGGTCGTTCTCGTCCTGGTCGGCCAGGCCGCCCGCGTCGACCGCGATCCTGGCGAACGCGTCACCTCGGACGTGCAGGTCGCCGATCGTCCCGACGTGCACCCTGCCGTGGCCCTTGCTCGCGTGGACGGCGAAGACCGCGGTGGTGTCCTTCTCCAGGCCGTCGACGACGACCGGCAGCCTCCGGGCACCCGTGGCCTCGGTGAGGAAGACGGCGTTGGCCCGGTTCGGGCTGGCCGCCCACGCCTGCTCGGACGAGTGGGTGGCTCCGGAGTTCGCGAACGTCGCGCCGATGAGCTTGCCGTTGCGGTGGATCGGCTTGCGGGCCACCTGTGCGGCGGTGAACCGGCGGTCGCGGCCGAGCGCGTCGACACCGGACTCCCACGTCGTCGCGGAGGTGTCGGGCAGGTCGGCGTGCGCCAGCCCCGGCGGCGGCGTGGTGCCCGCCTGCTCCTCCAGCGCGACCAGCTGGTCGGCCGACAGCGGCGCGTCGGCCCAGGCGAACGGGTTGCTGCCGGGGAGGTCGATCCCGCCGAGCAGGTCGGCGACGTGGTGCCCGAGCACCGAGCCCGACTCGGTGGACAGCCACGCCCCGCGGCTCGTCGCACCGGACCGGTCGACGCCGATGACCGCGTGCGCCTCGGCGGTCGTGGCGACGCGCACGACCTGCACCCGCACCAGGTCGCCGCTCGCGGGCAGGGTGAGGCCGCCGTTGAAGGCCGCCTCGACGGCGGTCTCCAGCGCGGTCCAGAACTCCCGCTGCCGCGACCTGCTCGTGGTCGCCGGGAAGTCCATCCGGAGCCGGAGCGTCGCCTCCCGCACCCACACGCCGGGCCGGACCTCGATCCGGCGCACGTCGAACTTGACCATTCCGCGCCGGGTCAGCTTGCGGATCTCGGTGACCGGCGCGCTCGGCCGCACCAGGTCCAGCTCGGCGGGCGTCACCGGGCTCGCGGGAGCGGGGGTGGCCTCGTCCACGTCCGGGAACGTCGTGGTCCCGTCCGAAGTGGACGCCGTCTCGTCCGGGAACGTCGCGGTGGACGGCGCGGGCACGTCGTCGTCGGAGAACGTCGTGGTCTCCGGGGCCGGGCGCGGGGCGAGCGCGATCTCGGACCGGGCGGCCGCGGCGCGGTCGGTGGAGCGCGGCTCGGCGGCGCCCACCAGCTCGAGGCCGCTGAGCACCGGACCCGCCGTCAGCGGCGTCGAGCCCGCGGTGGCCAGCGCGTCGAGGTGCCGGGTGACGCTCGCGCTCAACGCGGCCAGCGTCCGCTCCGCGCGGCGCACGCCCTTGGCGACCGCGTCGGCCGTCGACCTGCGGAACGACATCCGCCCGTGGCCGGTGATCGACCCCACCGGCAGTGGCCCGCCGTCCTCGGCGTGCTCCACGGCGATCTCCGCCAGGGTGCGCCCGAGCCGGTCCACCTCGGCCCCGTCCTTGATCAGGTCGGCGTTGTCCGGCGCGTCGACGTCGAACCGGACCTCGGCGCGCAGCGTCCCGAGGTCCCACGCCGCGGTGGGCGCGGGCGTGCCGGGCTCGGTCATGACGACGGGCCTGCGCACGGTGCCCGCGGCGTCGTCCCAGACGGCCTTGCCGGTCGTGGCGAACAGCGCGCGGGCGGCGGCGGTCAGCGGGACCCGCGTCCACCTGCCCGTCGCGCGAGCCGTGCCGCGGTCGACCACCCAGCGGACGGCCCGTCGCAGGTCGGTGTGGTCGGCGGCGATGTGCGCGAGCAGCACGGGCAGCAGCAGATCGGGGTTCTCGTGCCGGGCGGCGAGGTCGGCGCGCACCTCGACCAGGTCGAGCACGCCGCCGTCGCGGGG
The DNA here is from genome assembly GCF_042738955.1 of Umezawaea sp. NPDC059074. Lineage (NCBI taxonomy): Bacteria > Bacillati > Actinomycetota > Actinomycetes > Pseudonocardiales > Pseudonocardiaceae > Umezawaea > Umezawaea sp. NPDC059074. The sequence goes on along the minus strand of NZ_JBHYHC010000002.1, from coordinate 184,522 downwards.
CACCGAGACGGCGAGCTCGGCGACGAGACGGGTGAGCAGCTCGACCGTGGCGGCGCGGTCGGCGAGCGTGCGGATCCGACTCGAGTCGGCGTCCGGCGCGTACCGCCAGTTCGCCGTCAGCGCCCGCGCGATCTCCGCGACCGCGGCCTGCTCGTCGGGGCTCCCGCGGAAGCGCGCCAGGTGAGCGCCGTCGCCGAGCACCAGCACGGCCTGGCCGGTGGAGTCCACCTCGACGTCGGCGTGACCGGTCGACGCGGCGGCGCCCAGGTTCAGCCCCTGCGCGGCCAGGCCTTCGGCGAGGTCGGACGCGAAGCCGGTGGGCCGCCCGGCCGACGGACCCAGCAGCAGCACGGGATCCGTCGTGTCCCAGCGCAGCAGGAGCGGCGTGACGATCTTGGCGAGTTCCCCGCCGGTCACCCGGACGTCGCCGACGTCGCCGACGTCCAGCGCGGCCGTGCGCTCGTCGGTGTCCAGCGCGAGCACCACTCCGGACGGCGGCGGCGTGCCGTCCATGCCCCGGCCGGTGCCCGACTCGCCCAGCCGGACCGAGGCGACCCCGGACGTCCCGAGCGCCTGGGCCACGTCCGGGGCCAGGTCGTACGACCCGGACGGGAAGACCGCTCCCCGGTCGCCGCCCAGCGGGAGGCCCCGCACCTTGCCCGCGGTGAACCGGCGCTCGGCCCCCGCCGCGTCGGTGCCGGAGATCCACTGCTGCCGCCAGTCGGCGTTGTCCCGGACGGCCGAGTACGGCCTGCTCGACAGCTTGGCCGCGGGCGCGATGACGTCGAACTGCTCCCACTGGCGCCGGGTGAGGTCCTCGCCCCCGTCCGGGTCGTGGACGCCCAGCAGGTCGGCCACGTGCTGGGCCAGCGCGGCCGGGACCTCGTCGGCGCCCCAGTCGGTCCGGGACGGCGCGGTCTCCGCTCCCGGCGGGAGAACGGACACCGAGACGTGCGCGTTCTCGTCGGCCCGGACGACCTGCACGCGGAACGCGTCCCCGCTCGTGGGCAGCCGTCCGCCGGTGTTGAAGGCGCGCTCGACGCCCGCGACGAGCTTCCGCCAGAAGGCGTCCTGGTCCGCGGGGGACGTGCCGTCGGGGAACGTCGGCCGGATCCTGATCAGCGCCTCGCGCATCCAGACGCCGGGGTAGACCTCGACCCGGCGGACCTCGAACGCCACCGGCAGCTTGCGGGCGTCCCGGCCGCTCAGGTTCGCCTTCGGCGCGCGCCAGCGCACCACGTCGAAGTCCGCCGCGCCGACCGACGCGGACGCCATCCGGTCCCACACGTCCTGGATCGTCGGGGCGGTGAACAGGTGCGAGGCGAGCGCGTGCAGCAGCACCTCAGGCCGCCGGTGCCGGTCCCGCAGCCGCTGGTACATCCCGAGCAACCGGTCCGCGAGGGGCTTGTCGAGGTCGTGCCGGTCCGACAGCTCGGCGACCTCCCGCATCAACGCGAGCGTGGCCGCGCGGTCGTCCAGCGGGACGAGCCCGGTCGTGGACGAGGTCGACGCGCCGTACTGCCAGCCCATCCCGTACGCCTGCGACAGCTCCGCGGCGACCCAGGTGTCGTCGGGGTCGCCGACGACCCGCAGGTGCCCGCCCTTCGGCACGACCAGCTCGGTCCTCGGCGCCTCCGACTCGGGGACGAGCCGGGTGCCCACCGCGACCGCGCGGCGCAGGCCGAGGTCCGCGAGGGCCCGCTGGAAGTCCTCGGCCAGCCGCTGCTGGTTCGCCGCGGCCGCCGTCGGCGTCGCCGCGAGCACGATGAGCGCCCCGTCGGGCTGACCGTCCAGCGCTCCGCTGTCGCGGACGAGGAGGGCGAGGCTCGCACCGTCCACGGTCTTCGGCTTCCGACCGGGCAGGTGCAGCAGGGCGCGCGCGCCGTCCACCCGCACCCCGACGACCAGCACGTCGTCGGCGTCCACGCCAGGTGGCGCGACCTCGATGCTGCGCACCGCGCGGGCGCGGTGGAAACCGCCCTCCTGGAGGTGGATCGCCGTCGTCCGCCCCGGCTGGACCGCCCACGCGCCCTCGGGGGACCGGTCGCCGGAGGGGAAGTCGAGACCGACCACGCGGCCGTCGCGGCGCAGGACCGTGCGCGTCACGTCGTCCAGCACGACGCGGTCCTGCGACGAGTCGGCGGCCCGCTTGCCGGGCACCCGCTCCACGGTCCAGTCCCGCTCCTCGGGCAGGTCGAACCGGACGCCCTGCGCCGCGGCGCGGCGGTGCGCCGTGCGGCGGGGCGGCTTCAGCGCCGAGCGGAGGGGTGCGGAAGCCAGGTGGCCGCCGCCGGTCGCGGACAGCGACCCGGCGAGCAGGGTGCGGTCGAACACCGGCCGGGCGGGCAGGGGGTCCTGCCGGATTCCCCACTCCGCGCGGCGCATGTGGCTGTTGTCGGGCATCCGCATCCGGGAGGACGTGAAGTGGAACAGCGCCAGCGCGGCGGCGGGCGTGGCGGCGGAGTCGGTCACGCCTGCCAGGCGGTGCGCGTAGCGGCCGGAGCTGAGCAGGCGCACCGCCGCCGCCCACACCAGGTCCTCGCGGTCGCCCACCGCGAGCCGGGCGACCCGGTCGAGGTCGATCACGCCGCGGCGGCTCTGCGAGCCGAGCTGGTTCTCCAGCGCCTCCTGCACCTTCGCCGCGCGCTCGACCACCGAGAACAGCGCGGTCCGGCGGGAGTAGTGCCTGCGGGTGGCGTCGGACCTGGTCCGCCAGTCCTGGAGGTGCGCCAGCACCTCGTCCAGGTCCAGGTCGTCCGCCGCCGGGGTGCCGCCGACGGTCACCCAGCTCCCGCCCGCCTCGACGAAGGTCGCGGTGTGCCGGATGCCGGTCGCCGTGGAGCGGTGGAACACGGTGAACTTCTTGCTCGGCCCGTGCACGTCGCGGGTGACCCCGTTCCGCGCCATCGTGTCCCGGAACCGCTCCGCCACGCTCGACCCGGTGGTCGGGACGGCGGTCGCGGAGCAGATGTACAGCGCGAACTCGTCCACTGTGGACGAACCACGCCGCCGGAACGCCGCCGACGCCAGGACGATCTCGGCCAGCACGTCACCGGACACGGTGAGCACGGTGGTCGTGTCGCCCTCGTGCACGGTGATCTGCATGGAGCCGGGCAGGCCGTGGCCGTCCACGAAGAACGTGCGGGTCTCGTCGAGCCACGGGAACGGCGTGGCCACGATCTCGGCGTCCGACGGCAGCGAGCCGTCCGTGCCGATCCGGCCGGTGGTGATCGCGGACTGCCGGTTCGGGTCGGTGGGGAACCCGTGCAGCAGCGGGGACGGCCGGTCGGGGGTGGAGAACGTGACGCCGACGATCGTGCTGTTGGCGTCGAAGAGGCCGCGGACGACCACCTGGGACGGGCTGAAGTAGCGGGTGGCCCCGGTGCTGTCGGTGCCCGCCAGCACCGTCGGAGCGGTGGGCACGGACGAGGTCTGGGCCGCGAGGTCGACCAGCGCGGTGGCCGTCGTCCGGACGCGGGCAGCCCGTTCCGCGAGGTGCTCACCGCGCGCGGAGGCGACGGGCGCGATCACGTCGGCGCTGAGGCGGGACGCGCCGGGCGGTCGCGTCGGCTCGATGGCCGCGAGCGCCGGGCGCAGGCGCGTGAGCACCCGCTGCCGCACCAGGTCCGCCCGGCGCTGCCCGCTGGTGGCGCCGGGCGTCGACTTCAGGGCGAACCTGCTGCCGTGGCCCTGGCCGACGACGTCGAGCACCGGGGAGGGCAGGCCGTCGCCCTCCAGCTCGACCGCCGCCTCGGCGAGCCACGTGGCCAGGTCGTCGGCCGACCGCGCGGAGTGCGCGTCGAGCGCGGCGTCCGACCCCGTGAAGCCGACGTCCAGCCGGGGCGCGGCGAAGCCGCCGTTGTCCACGACCGACGGCCAGTCCTGCCCCGCGGGCACCAGCACCGCGGGCCTGGTGACCGTGCCCTGGCCCCACCGGCCCTTGCCGGTGACGGCGAACCGGCCACGCGCCGCCGCGGGCAGCCGCACTGGCGTCCACACCGAGCCGACCCGAGCGCGGTCCACGACGGTGGTGATCGCGTCGACCGCGTCCTGGCGGGACGCGAGGTAGGTCAGGGCGGCCGTCCAGACGAGGGCGGGGTCCGCCGTCCGCTCCACCGCGGCGGAGACCGAGACGAGGTCGAGGGTGGAACCCCGCCACATCGCCCCCGCCTGCCGGTACGCCTCGACGGCGACCCGGTCGCCGTCGGTCGCCGTGCCCGCGTCCACCCGGACGCGAGCCGCCTCGAGGGCGACCGGGTCGTTCATGACGGCCACGACGGCGGCGACGACGACCGCGGGCCGGGCCGTGTTCGCCCCGACGGTCGAGCGCGACGACGCGGGCATGCCGTCCGACGGCGCCCGCGTGGCGACGGGTTCCCGCTCCACGTAGCTCAGCAGCACCTGGTCCCCGGTGCCCGGCGCGGTCATCGTCCGGCTCAGCTCGCCGCCGATCTGGGACGGCGACACCCCGGCGTTCGGGTAGCGGGCGAGCGCGGTGGCGAGCGCCGACCGGTACAGGCTGAACACCTGGTCGATCCGGTCCTTGGCCCGCCGGGCCTCGACGTGGTCGGTCGCGGGGGCGGGCGGCGTGGTCAGCGTGAGCCACGGCCGGGCGGTGCGCCCTTCGAGGGCCGCGGTGACGGCGGCCTCCGCGACCTCCTCGGCGAACTCGACGATCCGGTCCTGGGCGACCGGGTCGAGGGTGCTGTGGTGGGGGGCGAAGGACACGGCCACCGGGACGCCGGGCGCACCGGACGTCATCCGGACCGGGCCCTCGGCCTGGTCCTCGGTCGACGCCACTGGGGCGGTCTCGACCGGGGGCGGCGGGGCGACGGGCGCCGTCAGCGCGCCACCGCGGAGCACCCGGTCCGTCGCGAACGACGCCAGCAGCACCGCGGCCGCGGAGCGCGCGGTGGCGACCCTGGTCGGACCGTCCTTGTCGGCGTCGGTCCGGAGCCGGTTCGCGACCAGGTACGCGATGTCGACGAGCACCTCGTCGGGCAGGTTCGACCTGGGGCCGGTCCACGGCGACACGATCCGCACGGCGTGGTCGAACAGGGCGTCGCGGTCCGGCGACTCCAGCACGGAGGCCTTGGCCAGCTCGACGGCCCGTTCCCACTCGGCGCCCGTCGTCCGCGTGATGGCCGGGGCGTCGTCGTCGAACGCCAACCGCACGCTGACGACGACCCTGGCGGGCGCATCCGGGTCGGACTCGAAGCGGCCGGACGTGGTCTCCTCGGGCAGGGTCCGCGCCAGGTCGAAGGTCGGCCCGTCCTCGCCCACCAACTGGCGGAGCCGCGCCGCGAGCACGCGCCGCATCCCCTCGCGGACGGCGAGCGCCCGGCCGTGGCCCTTCTGCTCCCCCGCCGCCGACCGCTCCCTGGACAACTTCGAGCCGTGACCGGTGCCGACGATCTCGACCACCACGCGGGCCCGCCCGTCGCGGCCGAGCTCCACCGACGCCTCGGCCAGCCACGTGATCAGCGCGCCCAGGTGCTCGCGGACCTGCTGGACCGAGATCTTCTCCCCGCTCCAGGTGAACGTGACGGGCACGGGCGCGACCCGGTAGCCGTCGACCAGTTCCTGCCGGGTCGCGCGGTCCCCGGTCGTGGACAGGCGGGCGGGCCGGGTGACCACGCCCCGCTCCGCGTCCCAGGTGCCCTTGCCGGTGGGCACGACCCGGTCGCGCATCGACTCCGGCAGGACGACCGGGAACCACTCGCCGTTCTCGTCCAGCACGTGGTCGGTGACCGAGCGGACCGCGGCCACCGACTCGGGGCGCGCGGACAGGTGGGTGAGCAGCGCGGTCCACAGGACGTTCACGGCGGTCGGGTCGTTCCCGAGCGCCTTCGCGACGGTCGCGAGGTCGAGCACCCCCGTCGTGTCCACGGTGGACACGAAAGTCCCGGCGACGGAGATCGTGGTCCCGGAGAGGCCGTACCTCTTCGCGATCGGGCCCTCGGGGTCGGCGAAGCCCTCCACGAGCACGTCCAGGTCGGTCGCCGTGCCCCAGAACTCCCACGTGCCGCCGTCGCGGAGGACCAGCGCGGGCGGCAGGCCCGCGTCGCCGGTGTTGTGGCCGGAGAACTCGGCGCCCGTCGTCGACGCGTAGAACGCCATCCGGTGCCCCGCGGCCTGGAACCGGGTCGCGAACTCCTCCAGCGCGCCGACCCAGGCCGCGGCCGACGCGGGGTCGGCGACGAGGACGACCGACGTGAGCGGCGCTGTGCCCTCGTCGATCAGGTCCGTCCTGGCCCGCTGGAACGCGGTCGAGCCGAGCACGGCGTCCACCACGGTCCGCACGTCGACCGCGACCGGCACGACCTCGGTCCCGGAGTGGACGAACAGCTCGCCGCGCAGGTGCCGCAGGTCGACCACGAACGTCCGCGTCGGCCGGGACGCCGACGCGGCCCACGGCGACGGGCGGTCCACGGGGAAGCCGTCGGAGCCGAGCACGATCGTCCGGTCGACGCCGCTGGACATCGACCAGTCGCCGAGCCTCTTGGCCGCGTCCAGGTCGCCGAACGACACGCCCGCCGTCGTCCCGTCGATCGACCTCGCGGTGAAGGAACGCACCTCGTGCGGCGCGAACCGGATCGGCTCGCCGTGCCTGCCGACCCCGCTCAACGTCCTCAGCCGGTCGGCGGAGGGCGCGGGCAGGACGGCGTCGGTGGCCAGCGCGTCCCAGTCCACGAGCGCCAGCGCGTGCTCGTCGGGGAACTTCCCGTCCACCGCGACGTGCTCGCGCAGCTGGGCCTCGGTCAATGGCGCGATCGAGTGGTACCGGCCCCAGTTGTTGTAGTAGGGCAGCTCGGGGCGGGTGAACTGGACGCTGCGCGCGACCTCGTCGAACGAGTGCGCGCCGCCCTGGAACATGACCGAGAACAGCGCCAGCCTGATCAGGCCGAAGTCGACGTCGACACCCGCCAGCTCGGCGAGCCGCCCCACGACCTGCATGACGCCGTCCGACGTGCCCGAGACGCCCGTCCACACCAGCGCGCCGGTCCGCTGACCGTCCTGCTGGAGCGGCCGGCTCATCGGGATCGGGCTGAGCATGAAGCCGAGGCTCCACTTGACGTGGCCGTCGGGGCCGAGCGCGATGGCCCGCTCCCGGTCGCTCAGCGGCGGGACGACGTCGGCCGCGCGCACCCGTGGACCGAGGTCGACCTGGAGCGCCCTGATCTCCGCCAGCTTGTCGTTCCTGCTCAGGAACGGGTCGGCGAGGATCTTGAAGTACTCCTCGTACGCGGTGTTCGTGGCGCGCTGGTCGCGTTCCACCCGGCGACCCGCGACCATGCGGATCGGCCGGTCGACGAGGTGGAAGTTGTCGGCCAGCAGGGCCAGCACCAGCAGCCGCTCGCGGATGTTCCCGTGCGACACGACGTCCGCGAGGTCGTCGATCGTCCCGGACACCGCGCCGAACGCCGACCGGCTGCCCCCCACCAGCATGTAGCGCCTGCTCGGCGTGACGGCCTTCCACACCAACCGGAGGACCTTGCCCAGTTCGGCGTCGACCTCGCGCAGCGTGCCGATGTAGGCGGCAAGGCGCTTCTCGAACGCGACGGCCTGTTCGGCGTACTCGATGCGCGCGGCGTCCCACTGGGAGATCGGGAGCCCCTCGACCCCGCTGGGGACCGGGCCGGGGGCGACGCCGCCGTCGACGCGGTCCGACCCGAACTCGACGCGCAGCTTCTCGGACAGCTCACGCGCGCCGAGGTCCGGGGTGGACAGACCCCGGTCCTGGCGGAGGCGGTCGGCGATGACGGTGACCATCCCGGTGTGGACCCGCCGGTAGGCGGCCTCGCCCTCGGAGGTGGTGAAGGTGGCGGGCGGCTCGTGCCGCTCGTCCACGATCGACCGGGCCCGGTCGAGCAGCGCGTCCCGCTCCGGGTCCGCGTCCACGGACCTCTTGGCGGACGCGAACGTCTTGGCCCACTTGGCTTCCTGCGCCACCGTGACGGCGGGGGCGTTGACGGCGAGGACCTGGCCGGACGGCGGGGCGGGGGCGGCGGGCGGCGGCTGCTGGCCGCTGGTCACCCACCGGACGGGCACGACGGCCTGCCCGTCCTGGCCCGGCGGCAGCGCCGCGCCGGTCTGCTCCCAGCCGATGTAGGCGTGGTGCGACAGCTCGGGGGACAGCACCACACCGTGCAGCAGGTGGCTGTGCGGACCGGAGCTGACCAGCGCGATGACGGTCAGCCACACCAGGTCGACCCTCGGACCGATCCCGGCGAGCCGGTTCACCTTGGCCAGGTCGAGCACGCCGTGCACGCGCAGGTCGTTCTCCAGCACGTCCCGGATGAACGCCACGCGGTCCACGACCGAGTAGAGCGCGACCCGCTGCGCGAAGGCGTCGCGCAGCGCCTGGTCCTTGGTGTCCCAGTCCGAGAGCTGCTCCAGCACGTCGGTGACGGTGAGCTGGTCCTCGGCGGGCGCGCGGCCGACCGACACCCACGTCCCGCCGCCGTCGACCAGGGTGGCCACGTGCTTCGGGCCCGCGGGGTCGGTGATGTCGATGTCCGCGACGAGCTTCCTGGTCGGCGCGTCCACCGGGACCGCGATCCCGGCGGCCTGGACGGCGTCCCAGAAGTCGGTCGCCACGGACGACTGGCCGCTGACGTCCCCCGCGTAGCAGATGTAGAGCGCGAACGAGTCCAGCAGCGCGGTCCCGTGCCGCTGGAACGCCTCGGAGCCCAGCACGAGCCGGGCGAGCGTGCCGCCGTCCACCGACAGCTCGGTGCTGGTGCCGCCGTCGTCGACCGTGACGGTGACCGTGCCCGGCCTGCCGTGGGTGTCGACGAAGAACGTCTTGCGGCTGCCCGCCCACGGGAACGGCATGGTCAGCCGGTGCCCGGCTTCGGGCACGACCACCTTGGCCGGGTCGATCCGCTCCTCGATCAGCGACGCCTGCCGGTCGTCGTTGACCGGGAACCCGGCGAGCATGATCGTCGGCGCCGCGGCGGTGCCGAACGTGACGCCGACGGCCTCGCCCGACGCGTCGGTCAGGGTGCTGACCCGCACCTGGCCGGGGGTGAAGTAGCGGATCGCGCCCCCGCGGTCCCGACCCGACATCGGCTGCGCGGCGGTGCTCGGCGTCGGCGACCCGGCGACGGGCAGGCTGGTGGTCGCCGTGACCGTGTTGGCGTCGTTCCGCGCGCGGTTGCGCACACCCGCGACACCGGTGGCGGGCACGACCTGGTCGACGTCCACGCCGCCCGCGCGAGAAGGCGCCTCGATCCGGTTCAACGCCGCCGTGACCTGGTCGCGCACGTGGACCCGTGCCGCCTCGGCCCGGCGGGTGCCGCTCGCCACGGCGGACCGGTCCCCGCCCACGTACCTGTTGCCGTGGCCCTCGCCCGCGAACTCCACCCGCGGCGGGCGCACACCGTCGCCGTCCAGCTCGACGGCGGCTTCCGCGAGCCAGGTCGCGAGCGCGTCGAACTCCCACGTCGAGGACGCGCCGTCGATGCCGGTCCGCTTGTCGGCGAACTCGACCTCGGTGGGCGGCGCGACGAACCCGCTGGTGAGCACGCGAGGAGCGCTCTCCCCCGGTGCCACGAGACCGATCGGGCGCGACACCTGGCCGTAGGTGTGCCAGAAGCCCTTGCCGGTCACGGTGAACCGGTCGCGCGCCAGGTCCGGCAGCACGACCGGCACCCAGGCCCCGCCGTCGCGGTACCGGTCGCGAACGGTCGTGATCGCGCCCACCGCGTCCTGGCGGGACGCCAGGTGCGTGAGCGCGGCCGTCCACACGAGCGCGGGGTGCGGGCCCGACTCGATCCCCGACCGGGCCGCCACCAGGTCGAGCACGGCGCCCTGCCAGAGCGTCGGGAGGTGCCGGGTGGCCTCCACGGCCACCAGGTCCGTCGGGGTGCCCTCGTTCGCCGCGACGCGCGATCGGGCGGCGTCGAGCGCGTCCGGGTCGGCCATGGTCGCCACCGCGGCGGCGACGTCGTCCGCGGTCACCGGGCGGGCCGGGGCCTGCGGAACGGACTCCGCGTACTCGACGAGCACCCGGTTCGCGCTCCGCGGGTCGTCCTGCGCGGGCCAGTTGTAGTCGAGCGTGATCTCCTGGTCCGGCGAGCGCAGGTGCGACGCGCCGCGCAGGGCGAGCGCCACGTCCACCGCGTCGCGCAGTTCGGTGATCACCTCGGCCGTGCGGCTCCGCGCCACGTCGCCCAACTCGCCGTCGACGTAGTGACCGGTGACGGTGATCGCGGGCGCGGGCAGGCCCGCCGCGGCGGCGCGGATGGTGGCGTTGGCGATCTCGCGGGCCTGCTGCCGCAGCAGGTCCCGCGCGGAGCCCTCCGAGGGGATCCGCGACCGGCCGGAACCGAACGGGATCGCCGCGGGGACGCCCGGCTCGTTCCAGACGACCGTCCGGCCCGCACCCGTCACGGGGACCAGGCCCGCGTTCGGGCCGGACCGCAGCACGGCCAGCGCGGCGGCCAGGACCAACTCCTGGCGGTGGCCCCCGGCCGTGATCGCCCGCGCGGCGTCGAGGTCGAGCACCCCGTGCCGGAGCAGCCCGCTCTCCAGGACGTCGTGGGCGCGCAGGGCGCGATCGGCGGCGGAGAACAGCGGGGTCGCGGTCGCGTACCGCGCCCGCACCTCGGGGGTCTTGGTCGCCCAGTCGGTCGCCGCGGCCACGACCCCGTCCAGGTCGAGATCGGCGGAGTCCGCCCATCCGCCGAAGGTCACCCACGTGCCACCGCCGTCGACCAGGGTGGCGAGGTGGTCGAACCCCCCGTCGGGCCGCCTCCTCGGGTTGACGGCGATCACGCCGCTGGGGGCGTGCACCGGGGCGTCGACCCCGGCGTCCTCGACGAGCCTCCGGAAGTCGGCGCCCACGACGTCGTCGGCGTCCGTCCCGGCGTCGCAGATGTAGAGGGCGAAGGCGTCCGGGTCGGCGGGGCCGAACGCGCGGAACTCGGCCGAGGCGAGCACCAGCGCGGCCAGCACGTCACCGGTGACCATGAGCTGCGTGTCGCTGTCGCCGATCCGGACCGTGACGGCGACGCCGCCCGGCTCGCCGTGCGCGTCCACGTGGAAGATCCGGCCGGTGGTGTCCCACGGCATCGGCGTGGTCACCGAGCCACCGGGCGTGACGGTGGGCCTGCGACCGGGGACGAGCCGATCGGGCACCAGGGTGGTGCGCCGGTCGGTGTTGCGCGGCACCCCTCTGGTCAGCGGCGACGGGTGCGCCATGGTGGAGAACGAGATGCCCACGACCGCGTTGGAGGCGTCGCGCAGCGCGTTCTGCGTGACCTGGCCCGCGCTGAAGTAGCGGGTCTCGCCGTGAGCGTCGACGCCCTCGAACACGACGTCCTGCGGACGAGCCCCGGCGCGCGGCGGCTCGGGGCCGAAGTCGACGTGCGTGGCCACGACGACCTTCGGCGCGGCGAGCGGGTCGACGGCGCCGGACGCGGCCCGGACCGGCACGATCCGCCGGGCGTCGACCCGCACCTGCGGCGAGAGCTGGTCCAGCTTCTGCTGGAGCAGGTCGACGACCTGCTGGCGCGCCACCTGCGCGTGCTGCGCGCCGACGTGGCCGTTCTGGTCGACGCCGATGAACGTGAGCACGGGCAGGGGCGCGAGGTCGGCGTCCAGTTCGAGCGCGACCTGCGCCAGCCACGTCGTCAACGCCTCCAGGCGCCAGTTGCGACCGCTGCCGTCCAACTCCATCCGGCCGCCTGCGAACGACACCTCGACCGGCGGCGGCTGGAAGCCCGCGCCCATGGCCACCCACGGGCGGGAGCGGCCGGGCGGCAGCAGCCGCGCGGGCCGGTCGACCCGGCCGTCGCGCTGCCAGACGCCCTTGCCGATCACGACGAACCGGTCCCGTGCCGCGTCGGGCAGCGACAGCCATCCGGTGTCGTCGCGGTACCTGTCGACGACCTGGGTGACGGAGTTCAGCACCGAGGGCTGGGAGCTGAGATAGGTGAGCGCCGCCGTCCACACCAGGTCGGGGTCGGCGGTGCGGGCGATGCCCGCGGCGGCCTCGGTGAGGTCGAGCTTCTCGTCCCGCACCATCGCGTGCGCGTAGTGGCGCGCGAACACCGCCACGTGGTCGGCGAGGGTGGCCGTGCCCGCGTCGACGCGGGCACGGGCGGCGGAGTGCGCGGACGGGGTGGCCATCACCCTCAGGACGGTGTCGAGGCTGACCGGCACGGCGATCCGCGACTGGCTCGACGGCATCTGCGAGAACGAGACGAAACCGCTGCCCACCGGCGGCAGGTCGACGCCGAGGTCGATCCCGAGCCCGAGCGGGGGCGGCTCGACCGGGAGCACGCCGAACTCCGGGTCGCCGAAGTCCAGCCCGAGACCAGTCCCCTGGTAGCCGAAGCCCGGACCGCCCGACTGCCCGAACCCGAGCAGCCCGAACCCGTCGCCGGGGGTGTCGTCCTCGTCGCCACCGGGCAGGTCGACGGTCGCGCGCGACCGGGTCATGGGCGGGAAGCCCGTCAGCCCGAGCCCGGACACCTCGTCGTCGCCGTCCACGTCGGGCAGGTCGATCGTCAGCCCCAGCCCGATCGCGGGCCCGAAACCCGTCAAGCCCAGGCCCGACACCTCGTCGTCACCGTCGACGTCCGGCAGGTCGATCGTCGCGCCCGGTCCCCGCGGCCCGAAGCCGGTCAGGCCCGGACCCGAGGTCCCGTCGGTCGGGCCGAAGCCCGCGAGGCCGAGGTCGTCGAGGTCCGACAGGTCCGCGTCGTCCGCGTCGGCCAGGTCGATGCCGCTGGTGCCCGCCTTGAGCCGCACGACCTCCAGTTCGCCGTCTTCGACCGGGTCGAAGCCGAGGCCGTCGTTCGGGCCGTCGATCAGGCCCAGCGCGTTGCCCGCGGGGATCACGACGTCGTCGCCGGGCACGTCCTCGACGTCGATGTCGGGATCGCCGGTCTCCAGCGGGCCGGGATCGGCGTGGCGGTAGCCCGAGGACGCGGGGTCGGCGATCGTGCCGAGGGCGTCGGCGGTCCGCTCGACCACGTAGAGGTTGCGCGGCTTGAGACCCGCGTCCGGCTCGGCGTAACCCGCGGTCATCAGGCCCTTGTCGTCGTGCACCCGCGACTGGCCGCCCCGGTGGCGCAACGACGACAGCTGGTCGAGGTACTCGTCCGACAGCCCGAGCAGGTGGCCGATCTCGTGGGCGAACACGGACGTGGTGGCGTGCACCCACCACTGCGCGGAGTTGGAGCGGAACCGGTCGGCGGTGTCCACGACCTCGATGCTGTGGTGCGCCTCGTCCTCGGTGGCGACGAACTGGACCGTCACGTGGAACTGGTCACCGGACGGCAGCCGGAGGCCCTTGTTGTAGTGCTCGTTCACGCCGCGCAGCACGGTGCGCTTGAGCTGCGCGATCCGACGCGCCGAACTGCCCGGCGGCACGGCGAGGTGCAGGCGCACGGTGTAGTCCTGCACCGGCGTGCCGTCGACGGTGAACCGGCGCCGGTCGTAGCCGATGGTGCTGTGGAAGTAGCCCAGGCCGCCCCGCGCGCGTTGCTCGTCGGTCGGGTCTTGCGGACGTTCGCTGAAGACCTCGCGGTAGACCTCCACGAACCGGCCTTCGACGACGGACACCGGCGCGGTGGCGCGGGCGGCGCGGATGTCGGCCTCGCCGACCGGGTTCGACGGCTCGAACCACGCCGCGGTCTGCTCCTTGCTGCTGATCCACGCGTGGTCCGCCGACACCGGTGGGACGGTGGGCACGGGCACGCGGGTGTGACCGGCCAGCTCCCGCGAGGCCGCCACCACCGCGGCGCGCTTCACCCAGGCCGTGTACTCGGTGGCCAGCAGCGCGCCGCCGAGGTCGGTCCGGCGCTTCAGCGCGGCGACGCGGTCGGCCTCGGTGGGCACCGGCGGCGGCAGGCCCGGACCGGCGGCCCTCGCCCGTGCGACGGCACGGGTCTCGGCCTCCAGTTCGGCGCGCACGGCGACGAGGTTCCGCCGGGCCGCGGCGTACTCGGTGCGGGCGGCACGGAGTCGGTGCTCGGCCGCGGCGAGGAGCACGGGGGACGTGGGGACAACCGGGATGGGCCGCGCCGCGGGCAGATCGGCCACGGCGTTGCCGGTCGGCTGGGGGGACGGCCGGGTCTGCTCGGTGGCGGGCGCCGGGGCGGGCGAGACGTCCGACAGCTCCTTGGACGGGGTCTCCAGCGCCGCCGTGCCAGCCTCGTGGGCCTGCTCGGCGACAGCGCGCGCCAAGTCCGCCGGGTCGGAGAGCCTGTCGCCGCCGTCCGCGGACGGCACGTCGACCGGGCTCGAGGTGTCGGTGGTCGTGCCGGTCGCGGGCGTGCCCGCCTCGCGGTGCGCGGGGGCGAGCGGGTCGGCGGGGACGGCCGACGGGGTCTGGAGGAACGTCGGGTGGATCGCCAGGTCGACGGTGCCGTCGGGGAAGTCGTAGGTGACGTCCTCGTCGACGGTGGCGTCGTCGTGCGACGTGCCGGACGGGCCCGCGCCCGGCGACGAGAACTCGTCGTCGGGGTGCCCGGTGGGCCGGGCCGGGCCGTCCACGGACCCGCCGAACCCGCCGCCGAAGCCGCCCCGCGTCCGCTTGGTGCCGAAGGCTCCGCGCAGCTCCTCGGACACCGCCTCGGCCTGCGTGCGACCCCACTGCTCGTTCTGCCCCAGCTCGGCCGCGTGTCGCAGCCGGTCCGCCACGACGTACCGCATCTGGTCGTAGAGCTTGCGGTACGCGGCCGCGTTCGGCGTGAGCCCAGTCCGCGTCAGCGGCGGCGACTGGTGGCGGGACACCATGATGTCGCCCGCCAGCCGCAGGACGCGGTCGCGGTCGCGCGTGGGCATCGCGTCGACGGCGGACCTGGCCAGGGTGAACTTGTGGTCCCACTGCCGCGCGATCTTCTGGCCGACGACCGGGTACGACCCGGCGGGCGCGTACCCGCGCGGCGGCTCGCCGACGACCTCCGTCGTGACGGTCGCCCGCTCCCTGGCGTAGCGGTCGTGCAGGTGCGCGCCGGTCAGCCCCGACGTCGGCATGATCTCCAGGACGTCGACCGACGGCATCTCGTCGTCCAGCCCGAACAGGGCGGCCTCGCTCCGCAGCAGCCCGCGCAGGTGGTCGCGGACCTCGTTCGCGTGCCGCTCGCCCGCGGCCACGCCCGTGCGGGTGATCGGGCCGAACTGCGTGCCGTGCGCGTAGCCGACGATCGAGGACAGCGGCGGGCTGTAGCCGTCCGCGCCGAGTTCGACCGCCGCCTCCAGCAGCCAGCGCGCGAGCTGGTCCAGTTCCCGCGAGGCGCGCACCTCGTCGCCGAACACCAGCCTGCGCCGGAACTCGGCGTCAACCACCGGGGCGTGGAAGTTCGCGAAGTCGACCTGCGTCGTCTCGTCGAGACCCGGCGCGAGCAGGTGCGCCGGGCGCGTCACCGAGATGACCTTGCCGGAGCGCTCGCGACCCCAGGTGCCCTTGCCGTCCACCACGATCCGCACCCGCGCGGCCTCCGGGAGGTGGACGACGCGCCACTCCCCCGTGGTCGTGCGGACCATGTCGGTCATCCAGTGGACGGCGCTGAGCGCGGCGGTGTTGCGCGCCAGGTAGTCGAGAGCCGCGGTCCAGGCGAAGTTCACCATCCGCTGGGTCTCGTTGGGGCTGAAGTGGATGGACGTGAGGTTGAGGTTGCCGCGCGAGGTGTTGACGCCGTTCGCCAGCGTGGTCGCCACGTGGCTGACGGCCGGGATCACCGTGCGCAGGTGCTCGGGAACGGTCACCACGCCGGGGGTGGTCAGCTCGGTCACCACGACGTTGAGGTCGCTGCGGCGGCCCGCGGTCGTCCACACCCCGTTGTCGGACAGCACCGCGGCGGGCGGCAGCACCCCCAGCGGGGACTGGGGGCTCGACAGCGCCACGCCGGAGGTCGGCACGTACACCGTCAGGTCGTAGCCCTGGCGCAGCGCGACGTGGCCGATGGCCACCGCGAAGCTGTTCGGGCCGTTGCCCGCGTTGACCGGGTCGACGAGCAGGACGATCGAGCCCAGCGGCGCCTTCGGGTCGGCCAGCGCCCGGCGGAACGTCGGGGAGCCCAGCACGGCCCGCGCGAAGGTGTCGAACGAGACCTTGACCCGCACGGTGCCGCGCGGCGTGTCGATCCACAGGTTGCCGTCGAAGGTGCGCAGGTCGACGACGAACGGGCGGGTCTCCTTGACCGAGCTGTACGTCCACGGCGACGGGACGTCCGCCCAGAGCCCCGGCCGCTGCGGCGTCGCGTCGCGGCGGATCCGGACCGTGCGGTGCGCTCCCTCGGACGCGGCCCACGCGACCGCGCTGTCCACCGCGGCCCGGTTGCCGACGGACACGCCGAGCACCAGGTTGTCCGCGCCCGACAGCGCGGCCAGCCGGACCTGCTCCGGGGTGAACAGGTGCTCGCCGCCGTACTGGTCGACACCGGCCAGCCGGGCGGTCCCCGGCCGCGCGGCACCCGCCCGCAGCTGGTCCCAGTCCAGCACCTCGGTCGCGTACTCGTCGGGGAACTTGCCGCCGACGGCGACGTTGCGGCGCAGGAAGTCCTCCGACAGCGGCGCCAGGTTCCGGTACCGGCCCCAGTTGTCGTAGTAGGCGAGTTCCTTGCGCGCCAACGAGATCCCGCGCATCACCTCGTGGTAGGTGTGGTGGCCGCCCTGGATGTAGGCCGACAGCAGCGCCAGCCGCACCAGCCCGAAGTCGAAGTCCACCCCGGCCTTGGCGGCGATCTGCTCCAGGATCTGGACCGTGAAGTGCGCGGACGACGACGGCCCCGTCCACACGATCGCGCCGGACTGCTGGCCGCGCGCCTGGAGGGTGCCCGCCATGGTCAGGGGCTTG
This sequence comes from Umezawaea sp. NPDC059074, assembly GCF_042738955.1. Taxonomy (NCBI): domain Bacteria; kingdom Bacillati; phylum Actinomycetota; class Actinomycetes; order Pseudonocardiales; family Pseudonocardiaceae; genus Umezawaea; species Umezawaea sp. NPDC059074. The sequence continues at coordinate 167,706 of NZ_JBHYHC010000002.1, read as the reverse complement.
TAGACGCGCGGCAGCTTCCAGGCGACCGTGCCGTCGCCCATGCCCATGGTCTCCCGCTCGCCCCGGCTCAGCGGCGGGAAGATCGCCGACATGCGGTCGCGCTCGTCGGCGAACGAGTCCAGCTCGCGGAGCTTCGCGTTCTTCAGCCGCGGCGACATCGCCTCGTTCTCGAGCACCTTGAAGAACGAGTTGTACGTCTTGTCGAACCGCCGCTCGGCGTAGATGTCGTTGATCTCGGGCACGAAGTCCGAGTGGTTGCCGAGTTCCTTCCACAGCTCGTTGCGCCGGTAGAACAGGTAGACGCGCTCGCGCACGTTGCCGTCCTTGACGACCTTCCAGACGGCCCGCTCGGTGCCGGGGAACCAGCCGCTCTCGAAGCGGTCGCCGCCGCCGAGCTTCGCCCGCAGCGCCGTGGGCGTGGTGTCCCAGATGACCTTGGCGATCCGGCCCAGCTCCGCGTTGACCTCGGGCAGGGCGGCCAGCACCTGGGCGAGCTTGCGCTCGTACTCCGCCGACCGCTCGGAGAACACGATCTGGGCCCGGTTCCAGGCCTCGGTGCTCCACGGGCGCAGGACGTCGGTCGGCTGCGCCGCGACGGCCGGGCTCTCCTGGACGTCGATGCGCACCGAGCGGCGGAAGTCGCCGCCGGGACGTCCGACGTGGTCGCGGAGGACGATGTCGTCGACCGAGATGCCGTGGCGCGACCGGTCGCCGAGCGCGGCGATCAGCTCGTTGAGGAAGACCCGGCGCACGTCCCGGAACCGGTCGCGCATCGCGTCGGTGGCGTAGGACCCGCTCTGGTCGGACACGAAGTACCCGGTGAAGGTGACCTGCGGGAGCGCCCGGCCGTCGCGGCCCGCGCGGATGGCCGCCGCGGCGACGTCCCTCGCGGCGCCCTGCACGCGGGCGAGGTCGGTGGGCTGCTTGCGCAGCCGCGTGATCCCGGACTCGAAGACGACCTCGACCGGGCCGACGGGTCGCGGCGGCGGTGGCTGGCCTCCCTGGATGCTGGTGGTCCGCTGCCGCGTCGTGGGAGCGGGGGCGGGCGCGACGCTGTTCGACCTGAGCCTCTGCCTCGGCGCGGGCGCGACGCTGTTGGACCTGCCGCGGAACATCCCGCCGCGCGGCATGACCCCGGAGGTCAACCGGGCGCCCAGCGCCCGCGCGATGCCGTCGACGAGCGCGTCGACCTTCGCGTCGACGTCCACCTCGCCACCCCGCAGCAGCGCGAGGGACCTGGCCGCGACCGAGCGGACCACCAGGCCGTAGAGCGCCTGGTAGTTCCGGTCCGCGGGCGTGTAGGCGGTCTCGTCGAACTTCGGCAGCTCCACGAAGTCGGCGACGACGTCCGCGGCGTCGGCGAGGGCGCGGGCCCGGTCCTCCGACGACTGCTCGTCGAGCATGAGCCGTTCCCACTTGAAGGTGTCGCGCAGCTGCGCGATCCGCTCGGACGGCACGAGGGAGCCGGACGGCGTCCGCACCTCCCCGGTCGGGCCCGCGTCGACGTCGCCGTCCACGACCGGCGGGGGCGGGGGCTCGGGGTCGGAGTCGTCCGGACCGCCCTCGCCGCCGTCCGGGTACTCGACGAGGACGACGACCTGCGAGTCCACACCGCCGCCGAGGGGCTCGGGCGCGGTGACGACGGAGTCGGCGTCGATCCCGAGACCACCGTCCAGCAGCCCCAGCTCGGCGTCCAAGCGCGCGACGAGGTCCAGCCGCGCCGCTTCCGCGTCGGCGGCCAGGCCGTCGCGGTCGCCGAGCACCGCGATCCGCACGACCGGCGCGGGCGAGCCGTCCGACACCCGTTCGACGACCAGTTCCGCCACCTGCCGGACGGCGGAGTCGTCGAGCAGGTCCGCACCCGGCTGGAGGTCGACGATCCGCGGCTCCACGTCGACGTCGGCCGACGGCGCGCGCCTCGGCCGGTCGCCGCCCGCCGGGACCAGCGCGACCGGGCGGGAGGACAGCCCCGTCTCGTCGTCCCAGTCGGCCTTGCTCAGCACCGTGAACCGCGAGCGGACGTGGTCGGGGAGCGCGACGGACACCCACGTGCCGTCGTCGCGCCGACGCCGGTCGACGATCCGCACCGGTGTACGAACCCCGGCGTCGGCCACGGCGAGGACCGCGGCGGCCAGCAGCACGTCGGGAGAACCGTGGTCGCGCACCTGCTCGGCCAGGTCCACGAGGTCCAGCACGCCGTCGGTCGCGATGGACGTGAGGGCGGCGTCGACCACCTCTCGGGCCAGGCGCAGCGCCTCGCCGTGCCGCTCGCCGGGGTCGGCGACGGCGGCCGCCAGGTCGCGCGCGGCCGAGGCGTCGTCGACCGGGGCCGGACCGCCGACCGGGCTCGGGCTACCGGTCGCGGGGGCGCCTGCCTCGCGGTGTGCGGGGGCGGCCGGGTCGGCGGGGGCCGGTGAGAGCGACTGGAGGAACGTCGGGTGGATCGCCAGGTCGACTTGGGCGGCGTAGGTGCGGAAGTCGTCGAGGCTGAGGAAGCGGACGCCGGAGCGGCCGGGGTCGGCGATGCGGATCAGGCGTTGCTGGCCGTCCTTCGCGGCGGAGATGACGGCGCGGTGGCTGACGCCGCCCTGGCCGTCCATGGCGACGTCCGCCCAGCCGGTGGTGCGGAGTTCGGCCCACAGCAGGCCGAGGTCGACGTTGTCGGTGACGCGGCGGGCCACCCGCTCGTAGCGGGCGGTGTCGGCGAGGTCCTCGGCGGTGGGCCTGCCGGGCTGGTCGGCGAGGTGGGCGCCGAGCTGCACCGCGTAGCGCTTCGTCTCCTCGTACAGGCCGCGGGCGGGCTCGACGCCGGGGCGGCTCGCGGACGCGCCGGTGAACGCCGAGTTCAGGCCCGTGACGATCCTGGCCATCGCCGGGGACGACCCCGAGTAGGTCTTCGGGCGGACGTGCAGGCGCGGCACGGAGTTCTCGTCCAGCAGCGCCACGGCGGCGAGCTTCTGGAGCTGGCGGTTCCAGTCCTCGCGCCACTTGCGCCCGGCCTGCTCCCAGCGCTCCCTGGTCTGCTGGTCGGCGGGCGCGACGGCCAGGTCGGCGATCTCGGCCTCGATCGCGTCGAACAGCCGCTTCGCCTTCGCCGTCCGCCGGGCCACGGTCCTGGTCAGCCGGTCGGCGCGGCTCGGCCGCCACCGCGACCCCGTCGTGTCCGGGTTCGCGAACGCCGCGAGCCGCTCGTCCAGGTCCGCCACGACGCCGCGGCCGATCATCAACGCGGCCATCATGGTCGGCGCGCGGTCGACGACGGCGGTGTTCATCGCGGTGGGCACGCACGTCGTGGTGAAGAACTGCCGGTCGTGCCCGACGGAGGAGAACAGCGCCTCGGTCAGCGCCGCCGGGTGGGCGAGCAGCGAGCGGTACGTCTCGTTGCCGAGCAGCGCGGCGCGCGCGTCCGGGGTCAGCTCGGCGAGCTTGAGGGACGCCAGACGACGGGGCAGGGCCGCGTTCGGCTGGTAGTCCAGGCCCGTCAACGACCGCGGGACCCGCCCGGCCGCCACCTCGGTCGCCACGTGCGCGAGGAAGTCCGCCGCCGCGGCCGGGGTCATCGTGCGGATGTGCTGCTCGTCGCGCACGCCCTGGTTCGCCGGGCCCGTCCTGGTCGGCACCAGCGTCGCGGACAGCAGCACGTCGTTGACCAGCGCGACGACGGTCGCCTGGTCGCCGCGGGAGAGCAGGCCGAGCGACCTGGAGATCGCCGTGAGGGACGCCTGGGTGTCCGCGGCCCCCAGCACCTCCCGGAGGTGCTCGTCCAGGTGCCCGCCGTCGGCGAGCGCCACGAGGGACGCGATCCGGGCGTCCAGGTCGGCGGCCACCAGGTTCGGCGTGTCGCCCAGGAGTTCCGCGAGGGCGTCCCGGTAGTCGGTGGCCTGGGCGGGCTCGGGCGTCGGCTCCACGTCGAGCGGGGTTTCGACGGCGGGCGTCACCGAGGTGTCCGCGCCGAGCCCCAGCAGCCCGCGCGCGGTGGCCACGGCGTAGTCGGCGGCCGTCGTCGACGACACCGGGCCCTGCCGGTCCTGGTGCAGGCGCAGCGCCACGTTGTCCGTGATCACGGCCAGCAGGTCCCGGTAGGCGACGTCGGCGAAGGAGTCGTCACGGGTCGGCCGCGGCAGCGCCTGGTCGACGATGTCCTCGGCCTCGGTCACCAGCGCGTCCCGCTCGTCCACCGCGCCCAGCTCGGCGAGCACCCGGTCGTGGCCGCGCCGGACCTCGTCCACCGCGCCTGCGTCGAGTTGCACGCCACCCGGTCCGCGCACGCCCAGCGGCGTCGGACCGCGCCGGTTGCGGGTGTCCAGCGGGACGTGCAGCGAGTCGGTGTCGGACCCGTGGAGCACGACGTCGAGGTCGGGCTCGCGCGGCGTGCGCGGGTCCGGGGCGCTGTCGTTGAACTCCGCGATCCGCCGCTCCAGCTCCAGCTTCGCGTTCCACCACGTCGTGCGCGCGGCGTCGGCCTGGGCACGAGCGTCCGTGAGCGTCGCGGCGAGGGCGTCGCGCGGGTCCTGGAAGGGGGCGAGGTCCGCGGTGGCCGTGGCGACGGCCGCGCGGGCGGTGTCGATGGCCGCGTCGGCGTCGGCCATCCGCGTCTGGACGGCGGCGACCCGCGCGACCAGCGCCGCCCGCGCCGCGCGGATCGCGGCCAACTCCCGTGCCAGCTCGTCCATCCGCGCCTGCGAGAGGGGGTCGTCCAGGTCGGTCATCAGGCCGGTGAACTCGAGGTCGACGCGCCCCTCGGCCTCGTCGTACGCGGCGTTCCGGAGGCGCTGGTCGTCCTCGGCGGCGTCCAGTTCGGCCAGCACGACCTGCCCGCGGTCCAGTGCCCGGTCCAGGTCCCGGTTCGCGGCGTTGAGGGCGTCGTCCAGTGCCTTGCGGGCGCCCGCGTCGGCGTTCACCCGGTCGTCGAAGGCGCGCTGGGCCGTCTCGACCTCGACCTCGCGCTCGCGCCACGCCTTGCTCGCGTCCTTGACCGCGGCCTGCGCCTCGTTCACCGGCGCGGTGACCTCGCGGCCGTCGAGCGCGCCGGTGAGCTGGACCTCGCTGACGCGGATCTGCCCGGACGCGGTCTTCACGACCTCGAACACGGCGGTCCGGCCGTCGACCTCGGCGACCACGCGGTACTCGACGTCGTAGGTGACCAGGCCGGAGCGGCCGCTGTCGCCGGTGCCCTCCAGGCGCGCCGAGCCGCCGTCGCCGCCGATCCCGTCGGACTGCCCGAGCGCGGTGCTGCCCTGGGCCGCGATCGACGCGCCGGGGTCGCGGACCAGCTTGTCCTTGGGGGTGCTGCTGCCCATCTCGCCGGTGACGCCGAACGCGGTGTCCACGCCCTCGCCCGCGCTGAACTCGGTGCCGATGCCGCCGATCATCGACTTCGGGTTGGTCGAGTTCACGTCGTCGCTGAGCCCGGTGAGCCTCGGCCGGACCAGGCGGGAGTGCACGGACAGCGTGGCGTGCTTGCCGGACAGCAGCGCCGTCTCGTGCAGCTCCGGCAGCCCCATGCCGTCGCCGGTGGTCTCGATCAGGTTGGTGCGCACGTTCTCCGCGCCCAGCCCGGACAGCACGGTGTTCGTCAGGCCCTTGGTCGCGCCGAGCGCGTCGTCGCTCAGGCCCGCCGCCTTCAACGCCGCCAGCCCGGCCTCGCGCAGGTCCTTGGCGCCGATCGCGGTCTGCGGGTGCACGGTGCTCGGGAGCGCGACGCCACCGGCCTTCCACGCCCTCATCCGGTCCGGGTCGGCCTCGGCGGCGGGCAGCCGGAACTTCGGCCCGTCCTTCGGGGCTTCCGTCGGCGTCGACGACTGGTCGTCGGCCAGCACCCGGACCGTCAGGTCCTCGTCGAGCGACACCGACACCTTGCGGCCGTCGGGGAGGGTGACCTCCAGCTCGAACTCGGTCGGCACCGTGTACCGGGCGGCGGGCCCGTCCGCCTCGATCACGTGCACGTCGAGCGCGGTGTAGCCCTCGGTGTTGGACTGCGACCGCGACTGGGACGCGCCGCCCGCGAGGCCGCCGGTCACGTTGCCGTTGAAGTCCGGCCGGGTGGAGTGCGGGGCCACGCCGAACAGCGCTCGGATCGACGCGCTCCACGACCGGGACTTCGTCCTCGTCTCGGCGTCGCGGCGGAAGTCCACCAGGATGTTGTTCATCTTGACGCCGTCGTTGACGACGTCGCGGAACACCGGCTTGCCCGTCTTGGACTTGAGCAGCACCGGGTACGAGTCGCGGCCGATGAACCTGGGGTTGTGCGCGACCAGCGGCGTGCCGCCGTCGGACGAGCTGTCCATCAGCGCGCGCACGGTCTCGCGGTCGGCCAGGTCCGCGAGGCGCTGGAGGTTGTTCATCGCGTCGTCGAGCACCGACGCCGGGATGATCCTCTCGCCCTCGGGGCCGAGCTTCGCCCGCAGCCGGTCGACGAGCGGGGTGAGGTCCGGCAGCTTCTCGTACACGCCGAAGCCGAGCGAGCTGGGCTCGTTCTCGCGCAGGGTCGACGGCGGCGCGAGCGTGCCGTCCTCGGTCCACTCCCGCGTCTGGGCCTCGGGCAGCAGGCCGAGTTCACGGGCCTGGTCCTCGCTCACCCGCAGGAACACCGCGCCGGGCAGCAGCACGTTGACGGCCTCGCGGCCCTGCGCGCGGCTGTGCAGGATGCTGCCGACGCGGCTCTCGGCCACGATGTCGACGTCCGCGTCCACCTGGATCAGCACGGTCCGGCCGGTGCCGGGGATGTTGCGCTTGCGCTCGCCCAGCCCGGTCATCTCGCGGACCTTCGCGAACGTCTTGCGCCACGACAGGAACTTGTTCGACAGCGCCGCGCCGCCGCGCCCGATGGTCGGCTTGCTGACGCCGGTCGCTGGTGACGCGATCAGCACCGCGCCCCAGCTGAAGTCCCAGCCGGTGCTCTTGGACTTCGACGACCCCGCCTTGTAGCCGCCGACCGACGAGTACTCCATCGCCGTGATGTCCGAGATGGACACCAGCTTCGGGTTGAGCAGGGTGATCTTCGTGCCCAGCGCGCCGAAGCGGTCCTCGAGCCTGCGGTTGTACTTGAGCCCGTTCTCCTGCAACCCGCTGTTGACCGCGTGGTTCAGGTTCGACTTGAGCTGCTCGGGCGCGTACATCAGGTCGGCCGCGCGCCGCGACGGCGAGCCCGGCAGCGTCAGCACGCCGTCGTCGCCCGCGGCCTTCTCCAACGCCGCCAGCGCGGCCTGCTCCAGGTCGGCCGCGCCGGTGAAGGCCTCGACGTGCAGCCACTCGGTGACGGCCCTCTGCCCGTCCGGCACGATCTTCGGCCGCAGGACGAGCTGCGTGATCGACGGCTGCGTCGGGATCCGGGTCGGCTCGCCCGGCTTGCCCGGCACGAACTCGGTCGGGTCCTCGGTGAACACCGAGCTGTCCGGCAGGTACAGCTCGACGTCGCCCTTGACCTGGTCCAGCTCCAGGTAGCCGGGGTCGACGAGCGTGGTGGCCTCGCTCGCGGTGTCCGGCGTGACGGCGTCGACCGGGGTGACGGCGTCGGCGGGGGCCGTCGCGGTGGTGTCCGGGGTGACGGCGGCGGCCGGGACCGTGCCGGTGGTGTCCGCGGCCGTGGTGTCCGCGGCGGGCGTCGGGGTCTTCGGCTTGGTCTTGGCGACCGTGGTGACCTTCGGCGTGTGCTGCCCCGGCAGGCCCGGCGTCATCCGGCGCACCCACGCCTTGGGCCGCGAGTAGGTCTCGACGAGGACCTCGTACTCGACCTCGCCGCTGAACCGGTGGTTGACCGAGCTGCCCGCGTTGACCATGAAGTTGACCGAGGCGGGGCCGAAGGAGTTCGTGTCCGCGACCGTGTGGTTGTACCGGATCGACGTGTTCGGCACGACCGTGAGCGACGACTGGTCCGGCGTGGTCGGGATGATCAACCGGGCGTCCGCGCCCACGGAGTAGCCGACCTCGCGCGTGCTGCTCGCCGAGATCTTCGCCTCGCGGGTGTCGGAGGTGCGGACCACGCGGTCGGCGACCTCGCCGTCGTACTTCGACGTCGGCAGCTTCGCGCGGACGGTGACCCGCACGTAGTCGTTGGTGAACCACCCGCGGCGCTTGAACACCATCGGGATGCCGACCTTGCCGAACAGGCTGTCGCCCTGGGACTTCACCGCGGCGGGCGAGAGGCTCGTGTCGAGCATCCGCTGGTTGGTCATCATCTCGGCGAACTCGGCGTAGTCGTCGCCGGGCCGCCGCTTGCCGGTCGACCGCCTCGTCCACGTCGGCAGGAACTTCTCGAACCCGCTGATGCTCTTGAGCGCGGTCTCGATCTGCGCCTTGACCTGCGCCATGCCGTCGAACCGGCCGAACTTCGCGTTGCCGCTGGCCAGTTCCTCGCCCAGGTACGGCGGCAGGTAGCGGGTCTTGCCGTCGGCGGGCGGGGTGACCTCCTCGCCGTCGAAGTCGGCGGGCACGGCGAACCCGAGCTTGCGCGCCTCGGCGAGCTGGAGCCGGACGACGCCCTCGACCTGGACCGCCACGACCTCGCCGTCGGGCGTGCGCACGTGCACGGTCGCCGTGACCTGGTAGGCGCCGGTGCGGCCCTTCACGTCCGTGCCGATCTCGTGCTTGCCCGACGCGCCCGCGGGGGTCGACTCGCTGGCCGTCACGTTCACGCTGGCCACGGCCAGCGCCGCGCCGCCGACGGCCAGCGTGGTCGCGCCGCCACCGAGGCCGACGGACCCGCCGATGCCCTTCTTGGACGTCGGCGACGTGGTGACGCCCCTGGTCGACGCGTCGTGCAGCGCGATCGTCGTGTCGGCGAAGTCGTCGAGCAGCTTGGCCTCGCGGATCACGGCCTTCATCTGCACCGCGCCGCCGTGGCTGCCGTGCGGGCTGACGACGTCCGGCGAGGACACCCAGTTGTCGACCATGCTCGGGAACTCCTTGGCGATGTTCACCGCGCTGAGGAAGTTCTTGAGCGTCGTGCGGCCCGGAGCGCCGAGCTTCGTGGCCGAGGGGTGCAGGCCGCGGGCGATGTCGTCGAACTTGTCCTCGACGTGGGTGACCAGCTCGCCCATCAGCGTGATCAGCCGCGGGCTGACGTCCTCGCCGATGTGGTGCCACTGCGTGTAGGTGCCCTCGGGGAGCGTGTTCTCCTTCTGCGGCACGTGCAGCGTGACGGTGTGGTCCAGCGCCAGCGCTTCGGGGGTGACGGCGACCCAGCCGTCCTTGGTGTCGACGGACTCCACGGCGTCGTCCTGCGCGTCGACCAGCTCCACCGACCAGCGCACGGGCACGTCGGTCTGCACCGCCGTCTCGCCGGGGAACAGGCCGCGGAACGTCTGCGTGCCCGTCGACGCCGACTGCGACACCGCGGGCGCGCCCAGCGGCGTCCGCACGCTCACCGTGGCGAGCGGGCCGACGCCCGACGTGAACTGGGCGGTCGCGCTCAGGTCGCCGCCGGTGGCCAGCGTCGACGACGCCGACACGCCCTTCGGGTCCAGCCCGCTGAGGTCGACCTTGTGCTTCGGGCTCACCCCGTCCCTGGTCATCGGGGTCTCGGGCACCAGCAGCTCGGCGCGGACCGTCGCCGCGTACCACTTCTTGCCCACGCGGACCTGGAACTCGCGGCCGGGCAGGAACGACTCGAACTCGCCGTCGGCGTCGACCATCGTCTTGATGGCCTCCAGCCCGTCGACCTCCTGGCCACCCAGCCCGGTGGTGACGAGCCCGGCGACCTGCTCGCCGATCTTGTCCTCCGTGGTCGCCTTCACCAGCCCGAGAGCCCGGCTGTCCCGCACGTGCTGGGGCACGGTCACCGGTTGCGGCACGAAGTCGGGGACCCGCACGGTCTCCACGTCGCCGTCTGGGTTGGTGACCACGAGGTGCGGCCAGTAGGAGTCGACCGACTCGCTGTCGTCGGAGTGGGCGACGTTGAGCGGGTTGGCGAGCGCGGCCGTCACCGACGGCCCGTCGCCGCCGAACACGACACCCGCGTCCAGCGCCGCCTCGACGTCGGCCGGGTCGGCGGGGTCGATCCCCCACAGCCGGACCTCGGCGTCCGCCGCGCGGAACGCCTCGCGCGCCCGGTCGACGTCGGCGCCCGCCTCGCGCAGGTCGAGGTAGGCCGCCTTGTAGTCCGTCCACGCCTGCTGCGCGGTGGTGGGCAGCCCCGCGGGCCTGCCTGCGACGTCCGGCGACTTGGTCTCGTCGCGCAGCAGCACCAGCCCGTCGTCCGGCTCGGCCGCGGTCGGGCCGTCGAACTCGGGGCCGTCGACCACGACGGTCAGGAAGACGTCGTCGACGTCCGGGTCCGCGTCGCCCACCAGCAGCTCGGACCGCTCGGTCGACGGCAGCACCATCGCCGCGTCGAGCGCCGGGCCGCCGCCGTGGAAGTGCGCCACGACCGGGCTCAGGTCGCCGAACGCCGGGGGGTTCCCGCCGGTCGGCTGCGCGGGCGGCGGCACCAGCACGACCACGGGCTGCTGGGTGATCGGCGCTTGCCCCGTTCCCGGAGCGGCGGTGGTGGCCCACCGCGCGGGCGCCATGACGAACCCGCCCTGCGCCTGCGTCGGAGCGCCCGTCCGCAGCAGGGCCGCCGCGCCCGCGGGCACCGGCACGGCGGCGTAGACACCCGTGGTCTGGTCGACCCGGCCGGGCACGACGCCCGCCAGCGCCTTCAGGCCGGGGGTCCGGAACAGGGCGACGAACGTGGCCCGCCACACGAGATCGAGGTCGGCCCCTGGCCCGAGCAGGTGTCGCACGTGCAGCAGGTTCAGCACGCCGTGGTCGCGCAGGTCGGGCAGCAGCGCGTCGTACATCGCCGCGACGCGGTCGACCACGGCGAACAGGGGCAGTTCGCCCGCGTAGTGCGCGCGCACGTCGGCGTTCTTGGCCCGCCAGGTCTGGTGCTGCCCCAGCACCTCCGGGAGCGTCGGGGTCTCCCCCGGCGACGCGCCGCCGAAGGTGATCATCAGGCCGCCGCCGAACACCAGCGGCATCCGCGTGCCGCCGAGCGTGGGCGCGGACATCGGCCGGGTGGACGAGTTGACCTGGATGTCCGGGTAGTGCCTGCGCATCTCGTTGTAGAACTCGGCGGCCACGCCGGACACGCGGTCGTCGGCCACGTCGCAGATGACGAGGTTGATCACCTTGAGGGTGCCGAGCGCCGCCACCTCCCGGAACTCGGCCGTCTCCATCATCGCCCTGGCCAGCACACCGCCGCGGACGCCCACCGCGCTCCACGTGGTCGGCGCGGCGTCCGGGCCGACCGACATCTGGGCGACCGAGCCGTGGCCGACCCCGTGGGTGCCGAGCGTGAACGTCTCGCCCGGCTGGTTCTCCCTGATCTGCGGCGCGTGGACGGTCAGGAGGTCGTTGTTCGTGAGGCCGACCGCGTTGGGCCGCAGGCTCAGCCCCACGGAAGCACCGCTCGCGCTGGCCGCGTACCTCGTGAGCGCCTGGGCCGCGCCCGCGTCCTCGTGGAGGAAGCCGACGCCGATCGCGCGACCCGTGCTGTCCTCCAGCCGCTGCGACCGGAACTGGCCGCGCGCGAAGTAGTGCAGGTCGCCGCGCGAGTCGACGCTCGGCCACACGGTCTGCGCGGGCGTCGGGTAGATCGGCGGGGCCGTGACGTCCGGGTTCGCGTTCAGGAACCCGAAGGCGCCGCGCAGGTAGATCGCGAGCTGGACGGCGTTGCGCTCCGGCTGGTCCGCGTCGTCGTCCAGGGAGAGCTGGAGCGCGACGAGGTCGACGATCTTGGCGTAGACGAGCATGTTGTCGGTCGGGTTGTCCAGGTCCAGCGCGATCCGGCCGTGGTAGACCTCGACGATCTCCTCGGCCCGGTCGATCAGGTCCTCGACGTCCTGGGAGTCGACCGAGTCGGCCAGCGCCAGCCACGCGCTCGTGTCGGTGATGTCCTCGGGCCAGAACGCGGGCCTGCTGTCGCGGACGGTGGCCGTGATGCGGTGGCCGTCGTCGATGTCCGGCATCGTGCCGTCGGAGGAGAACCGGACGTCGGCGTCCACCATCGCGTCGGAGTCGTGGTCCTCGTCGGTCTCCATGTCGGAGTCCCGCTCGGACTCCGTGCCCATCTCCTGGTCCGAGTCGTCGTCCTCCATGTCCTCGTCGGACTCGGTGACGGCCCACTCGACGGGCGCGGTCATCACGCCCGCCTCGGACAGGCGGAAGGCCCCGGTGCGGGTCAGCGCCTCGTCCACGGCGGGCGGCAGGGTCAGCTTCACGATCCGGTTGCGGGTCGTGTCGAAGTGGCCGCCGACGATCGTCGTCAACGGCGGCAGGCCGGGGGTCCGCCGGAGGTGTTCGAGCGCCGCGGCCCACACCAGGTTCGCCTGCGGGCCGGCAGGACCGGCCAGGTGCCCCAGCGCGAGCAGGTCGAGCGTGCCGGAGGCGCGCACCCCGGCGACCAGCGCGTCGTGCAGGTCGGCCGCCTGGTCGACGGCGGCGAACAGCGGCAGCTCGTGCGCGTAGTGCGCGCGGAGGTCCTCGTTCTTGCTCCGCCAGCCGGGCAGCTGGTCCAGCACGTCGTCCACGGTGGGCGCGGTGCCCGACGACTCGGCCCCCAGCGTGACCCAGTACCCGCCCTCGACGAGGTGCGGCACGCGCTTGCCGTCGACGACGTGCAGCTCGATGGACCGGGTCGGCGCGTTGACCACGATGTCCGGGAACTCCCGGCGGACCTCCTCGTAGAACTCGACGGCGACACCCTGCACCCGGTCCTCGGCCACGTCGCAGATGAGCAGGTCGATCGAGCGCAGGTCGCCGCGCCGGACCGCCTCGTCGAACTCGCGCGACGCCATGACCTGCCTGGCCAGCACCACCCCGTCGACGTCGTGCTTCACCACCCGGTCCGGTCCCGACCCGCGGTCGACGGACAGCTCGGCGAACTGGCCGCCGTGGGTGCCGTGCGTGTCGACCAGGAACGACTCGCCGTCGCGCGCGCTGTCCGCGTACGGCGTCCGGATCTCCAGCGTGGCCTCGATCGGCAGCCCTTGGGTGTCCGGAGCGAGCGTGAGCACCGAGTGCCCGGTCTCGGTGGCGCGGCCGAACGTCTGCGTCCGGTGCTGCTCCTGCGCGTCCTGGAGGTAGCTGACGCCGACGGTCCGGCCGAGCGAGTCCCGGATCGTCCGCGTGCGGACCTGCCCGGTGGCGTAGTACTCGGTGCCGACGGCCGGGGTCCAGCTCTCGTGGACGTCCTCCGTCGGCCCGGCCAGGTCGGGATCGGTGGTGGTGTTGAAGTCGCCGAACGCCGCCCGCAGGTAGATCGCCAACTGGGTCGCGTTGCGCTCCGACCCGCGGTCGGCGGCGAGCTGGTTCGCCACCAGCGTGGTCATGCCCGCGTACAGGCGGTCGGCCTCGTTCAGCCCGCTCTCGGGGACGTCCCGTTGGCCGTGGTAGACGGCGAGGATCTGCTCGGCCCGAGCCTCGTCGGTGTAGCGGGGCGCACGCCCGTGAGCCGCGTCGGCCATCGCGGTCCGCCACCCGGCCTGGTCGGTGATGTTCGCGGGCCAGTGCGCGGGCCGCGCCGCCGGGGCGGTCGCGATCTGGGACCCGGTGCCGGTGAGGGACGGCATCGCGACGGCCGGGGCGCTGCGACGGCCGGCGTCGGCCTCGCGGGCGAAGCCCCACAGGCCCAACTCGTGGTCCGCGCGGCGGAAGTCCGCGAGCGCGCGGGCCGGGTCGCCGGGTTCGCCGGTCGCCTGCTCCGCGGTCAGCACGACCGCGGGCCTGGTCGTGTCGCCGTCGGTCCCGATCACCAGGGTCACGCCGTCGGACGGGAGCCCGCGCGACGTCAGCAGGGCGACGTGCGCCGCGAGGTAGTTCGCCAGCGCCGCGTCCGGTGAACCGGGGAAGCCCTCCCGACGGCCGTCGAGCGGCGGGGCCGCGTGCTCGGTGTCCCGCCGCACGGTGACCGGGCCGTCGACCAGCGCGTCCTCGTCCGCCACCGGCGCGTAGGCGACGGGGGCCGCGGACGTCACGTCGACCAACGTCGGGTCCGTCGGCGCGAAGCCCCACGCGCGCAGGTCGCGGTCCGCCTGGGTGAAGTTCTCCACGGCGGTGGCGAGGTCGAGGACGCGGTCGGGGTCCGCCTCGACCGGCAGCACGGTGGCGGGGCGGTCGCCCTCGCCCTCGACGACCACGGCCACGGCGTCGTGCGCGAGCCCGCGCGCCGCCCGGAGGTCGGCGTACGCGGTCGCGTAGTCCAGCAGCGCCGTGTCGGCCGAGGCGGGGAACCCGTCCCGCCGCGCGTCCACGTCCGGCCGGACGTCGCCGTTCCGCTGCCCGACGACCAGCGCCTGCGAGGCGGCGTCCAGGTTGGCCAGGTCCCGCGAGGGCACGAGCAGGACGGTCAACGGTCCCGCGGCGACGACCTCGGTCACGGCCAGCGCGGGCGTCAGCGGGGTCCTGGTGCGGGCGTGGGCCTCGTCGATCGCGGCCGCCACGGTCCCGCGCGACTCGGCGTCCCCGCCGAGGACCACCACGCGCACGTCCTCCGGGGCGGTCGCCAGCGCTTGGACGACCCGCTCCGCGACCGCCGAGTCCCCGGCGTCGGTGACCTCCAGCGCGAAGGCGGTGTCCTCGACCTCGGTGGCGGGGCGAGGCGGCGGGGCGATCGACACGGTGATCGGGCCGTCGCCCGGCGCGGTGTCGATCGTCAGCGCGGGCCGGGTGGGGGCGCCCGTCGCCATCGCCGTGGCCACCGCGGCGGCGACCGTCTGCCTGCGGTCGGCGTCCTGCTCGCCGCCGCCGTGGACCAGGACGGTGGTGGCGGGCGAGGCCACGAGGTGCGCGAAGAACCGGTTCACGGCGGGCGTGTCGACGAACTGCCCGTCGTCATCGAACTCGACGACCAGGCGCGGCGCGGGCGTCCTCGGCTCCCGCGGGGCGTCCTCGACCAGTGCGCCGCCGACCTCGTCGGCGAACCGGAGGCGCCGGGGCCGCTCGACCGGGGCCTGGACCTCCGGGGCGGGGGCGACGCGCGTGCCGTCGACGGTGACGATGACCTGGTCGGTGGCCGTCGGGGCGTTCGACGTGGTGATGATCAGGTCGACCTGGCCGCGGCCGACGCGCTCGCTCGGGTCGCGGTCGGCCTGGACGAGTTAGAGCTTGTCGTCGACGGCCAGCGCGAGCAGCGCGGCCGTGGTGGCCCGGCGGTCGCGGCCCAACTCCTGGCCGCCGCCCTCGACCACGACGACGGGCATGGGCAGCCCGGCGCGGTGGCGGGCCACGACCGCGTCGGCGATCTGCTCCGCCTGCGCGGTGAGCCGGTCGACGTCCGCGAGGTCGGCGGTGCCGTCGGTGAAGTCGTGCGCCACCGAGCGCTCGGAGCCGGGGAACTGGGCGTCCTGCTCGGGTGCGGGAGCGAGCCGGCCGTCGAACCGCCTGCTGCCCTCGGGGTGGGGCTGGTCGACGGCGATCTCCAGCAGGTCCGCCACGTGGCCGACCGGGTTGTCCGGGTCGTCCGGCGGCATCTGGACGGTGATCACCTGGGCCACGCGGGCGGCGTCGGAGGCCAGCGCCAGCGTGGCGGCGCGCAGCACCAGGCCGGGCTCCTCGTGCTCGGCCGCCAAGCGCACGGCCGTGTCGAGCGGGAGTTCACCGGTCAGGTCGACGCCGTCGCGCAGCACCGTGCGGATGCGCAGGGCGAGGTCGAGCGTGCCCGCGGAGTCGTCAGAGGTGATCAGACCCAGCGGGAGCGGGCCCTCGACGCGGTCGGCGGTCGTGTGCTGGACCCGCACGGCCAGCTCGGACGCCCGGTCCAGCACGGTCCGCGGCGTGGCCTCGGCCGCGTCGACCAGGTCGAAGTCCTGCTCCCCCGCGAGCGTCGAGGCGAGGTCCGGGTCGGGGTGGAACGCGGCGGGCGCGACCAGGCCGCGCGTGGTCGACCGGGCCTCGGGCGAGATGGCCAGCCACTTCTCCGCCTCGGCGGAGAACTTCGGCTGACCCGGCTTGCGGACGGGCAGCGTGACCGTGCGGATCGCGTCGCGCCACGCGGGCTTGCGGGCCAGGGTGGCGACCGCCGCCTCCAGCACGACCGCGCCGCGCGGGTGGTCGCGCAGCGCCTTCTCGACGCCCGCGAAGTCCAGGTCGCCGCGCGCCCGCAGGCCGCGCGCGAAGGTCTCCACGACCTCGCCGACGAGGACGTCGAGGTCCGCCCTGGTCGGCATGGGCTCGGGGTCCTTCGGCGGCACGCGGTGCTCGACGCCCTCGGCCACGTGGAGGTCGCCGATCTTGACGGCGGCGAGGACGGCCGAGTCGGCCGCCGTCAGCGCGCTGCCCGAGCGGGCGTCGTCCACGAGCTGCCGGGCGTAGAAGTCGACGAACGGGGTGCCGCGCGGCGCGACGACGACCGGGGGCGCGGTGCTGGCCTGGGGCGCGGCGACCTTGAAGCCCCGGTCCGTGTCGAGCACGCCCTCGATCGACGCGAGGTCGGTCAGCGCGTACTCGCCGGGCGCCACCGCGCCGCCGAACCGGCGCAGCACCTCGGCACCGAGGACCGCGCGGGCGAGGTCGCGGTGCTCGTCGGTCTCGTTGTCCAGCGCGGACTCGTACAGGTCCCGCGCCTCCATCGGGGCGTCGGCGTGGAAGACCTCGTCGACGCCGACCACCAGGAAGCCCAGCTCGTGCGCCCGGCGGTCCATCTCGCGGATCGCGTCCAGGTCGGCGGTGGTCGTGGCCCTGGCCGCGACGAACAGGTCGCGTGACACGTCGGTGAGCAGGACCGGCGTCCAGCCCTGGTCACGGGCGGTGCGCGCGGTGACGGCCAGGTTGTCCCACGTGGCGTCGTCCACGACCGGGCCGCCCAGCGCGGGCACGTGGACGATCTTCGCCAGCTCGCGCGCCTCCGTGGCGATCACGGTGTCCGGTCGCGCCGCGAGGGAGTCGAGGTCGAGGGCGGTCCGGTCCGGCGCGGGCGCGCCGAGGTCGAGCGCCTCGAAGAACGACACCTGCCGGTCGGGCGCGAGGTCGCGGTGGTCGAGGCCCGCGAGGAACGGCGGCGGGGTGTCGGAGCGGACCGCTCCGGTGACGCCCTGCGCCGCCTGCTCCGCCTCGGGGGTCCGCTGCGCCACGGCCAGGTCCAGCGCGGTGTGCCGTTCCAGCTCCTGCGCGGCGGCGAGCTTCGTGAGGTAGTCCTGCTTCGCCGCCCACCACGCGGTCTCCGCGGCCTCGACCGCCGCGGCCAGTTCCGTGACGTCCGCGTCGGGGTCCGCGGCCGTGGCCGCCTCGACGAGGCCGACCGCGTCCGCCCACTCCTTGCTGATCCGCGCGAAGTCCGCGACGGACTTCGCCAGCGGCGCGGGCAGCTTGCCGACCAGCGCCTCGGCCGCGGCGTCGCGCATTCGCACGAGGTAGGCGTTGTCGACG
Organism: Umezawaea sp. NPDC059074; assembly: GCF_042738955.1. Lineage (NCBI taxonomy): Bacteria > Bacillati > Actinomycetota > Actinomycetes > Pseudonocardiales > Pseudonocardiaceae > Umezawaea > Umezawaea sp. NPDC059074. The sequence goes on along the minus strand of NZ_JBHYHC010000002.1, from coordinate 150,360 downwards.
GACAGCTCGACGACGCCGATCTTCGAGCTGTCGTCGGACTTCTTGGCCACGGCCTTGAACTCGACGTCGGCGAGCAGGCCGCGGGTGGTCAGGTCCGGGTGCGACGTCCGGTGCGAGACGTTCGGGTCGCGCTCGGAGGTGCTCTCGGTGTGGGCGTGGGCTTCCAGGACCAGGTCCGGCCGCCGGGACAGGGCCGACCGCTCCAGGATGCCGACCATCTGGACCGAGCCGAAGTTCGACTTCCCGCCCTCGCCCGCCGGGTGCTCGCTGCCGCCGCCACCGCGGGCGATCAGCGTGGACGAGTAGGTGCTGCCGCTGCTGAGGTCGACGCCCTCGCTCTCGCTCCCGCCGCGGAAGCTGTCCATCTCGACCCGGCCGCTGGCGGACGCGAGCTTCGGGTTGGGCTTGAGCCGGGCGTGGAACTCGACGGTCCGGTCGAGCCCGCCGATGGGGAAGCCGAAGTCGCCCGTGCGCATGGCGGGCAGGCCCGCCTTGACCGTGCTCGGCGTGATGGCGTTGTCGACGGCCAGCGAGATCCGGGTGTCGATGGTGACCCCGGACGCGGCCAGCGCCGCCTTCGCCGCCGACCGCAGCGTCTTCACCAAGCCGAAGTAGTGCTCGACCTCGTAGTCGCCGGACTGGGGCAGCGGGAGGCTGTGCTCGGCGTCCTGCCGCCAGCGCAGGAGGTGCTCGGCCTTGCCCTCGGCGGACGGCCGCGCCCGGATGCCCTGCTCGTCGCCCAGCTGCTCGGTGCTGTCCGGCGGCAGGAACGTCTCCTCCGCCATCTTCCGGACCTTGACCGGGCGGGTGACGGAGTGGTTCGCGACGGTCCGGCCGACGATGTCGGTCCCGGTCGCCGGGTCGAACCCGAGCTTGCGCTGGATCTTGGTGGTGACCCGGACCTCGCCGCCGTAGACGCCGACCGGGCCGCGGATCGCGCCGTAGGAGCCCGCGGACTCCGACTTGGACGCGGACTCGGTGTAGGTCTGCGCGAGGTGGACGTAGCCGACCGCGAGACCGTTGGCCATGACGCCCGAGTTCGGCACCGAGGTGTCGGAGTTGGGGCCGTGGACGGCGGTCGGCGCGTGCTCCTGCTTGAGCACGCCCTGGTCGCGGGCGACGGCGGTGACGTCGAGGATGTTCTGGCCGTACACCTCCTCCTCGGTCTCGCCGGTCGAGACGACGTCGCGGGCGGCGAGCTTGCGGACGACCTCCACCTCGCCGCCGCTCGGCGGCGCGACCCACTCGCCCTCGATGGAGAACACGTAGGTGTTGCCGCGGAAGCGGAACTCCACCCGCAGCGGCGTGGCGACGCCGCCGTTCATCATCGTGGCGAACATCCGGTCCACGTTGGACAGCTGCTCGTCGACGACCCTGGTGTTGTCGTGGGAGCTGGTGAGCGGCGAGCGCGGCAGCAGCTCCTCGGCGGCCTCCGCGCCCAGCTCGGCGGTGATCTGCGCGCGCAGCTGCGGCAGCACCTCGGCGGCGATGTCGAGGTGCCCGTCGACCGCGCCGATGCCCAGCGACATCACGCCCGGCTTCTGCAACGACGGCGGCGCGGGCAGCGTGCGGTCGGCCTCCGCGTCGACCTCGACGTCGACGGCGGGGGCCTCGACCGCGTCCTCGTGCGCGACCACCACGAAGTCGTCGGTCGCGTCGTCGTCAGTGGGCGCGTCGACCACGACGAAGTCGTCGGTGGCGTCGTCGTCGGTCGGGGCGTCGACCACCACGAAGTCGTCGTCGGTGGCCGCGGCGGCCTCGCGCTCGGCGTCCTGGCGGACCAGCTCGTCGAACTGCTCCTGCGTGACCCACATCAGCACGTTGCCGTCGAGCTCGAACTTCTCGCCCGACGACGTGACCGGCCTGCGGCCGCGGAACTCGAACAGGTCCAGGTTGCCGCGCACCTGCGACTCGGCCACCACCGACGCCTCGACGCCGACCGAGATCAGGAACCGCTTCGACGGGATGGGCGTGAAGTAGGTCTTCGCCGTGCCCTGGAGGCGCTGGGCGCGCTTGCTGCCCCACCGGGCGTTCCACGGCGAGAACCGGAAGACGAACACGCCCTCGGGCGCGCCCTTCATCGTCTTCGTGTGCGCCACGGGGTCGCCGCTGATCGCGACGACGTTGGTCGCGTCCGGGTCGATCGACGTCATGCCGCCCTTGCCCGCGCCGACCTGGGTGCCGCTGACCGTGGTGTTCTTGGTCCGCTGGAACTCCTCCGGGCCCAGCTTCACCGGCCGGATCGGCTTGAGCTCGACGCCGATCCTGGCGCGCGAGTCGGCGCGGCGGCGGTCGTGGTGCAGGCCTTCGACGGTGTGCCTGCCGAACATCCGCGGGTCCTTGCGGAACGCCTCGGGCGCGAACTTCTCCGCGATCAGCTCCGCGTTCGAGCCGACCCGGTCCCGGAACGCGACGTCGCCGGTGGCGCGGTCGAGCATCCGGTACGCCGAGTCGACCAGGTGCTCGGTGCCGACCACGGTCAGCACGTCCGCGCCTTCGAGGGTCCGGTCGCCCCTGGACAGGTCCTCGATCAGCGTGCCGTCGGGCAGCGGCGCCACCGCGGTCGGCGTGACGGCCAGCGGCGCGGGCGGCTCGTCGGTCGTGATGTGGTCGGGGACCAGGAACTCGACCGGCACGAGCTGCGTGCCGTCGGGCCGCAGGCCGGGGAAGTCGCCCTCCAGCGGCACCGGCCGGACGTCGAGCCTGCTCCGCCCCGGCCACCCGAGGGTGAACCGGCGCAGCGCCTTGCTGGTGCGGGTGTAGGTCTGGACCTCGGGGGTGAGGACCAGGTCGCCCTTGAAGTGGCGCAGCGGCGTCTCGCCCTGGCCGCCAGTCGGGTCGAGCATGCCCGCGTGCTTGTGCTCGGTGACCTTGCCGGTGTCGTTGCCGACCGCGACCGACGACGACCAGGTGCGGCCCAGCCGGACGGTGGCCAGGAAGATGTTGGCACCCTTGGTGAGCGCGGCCGTGACCCGGCCCTGCGGCCCGATGCCGACGCTGGTCGACTTGGTCGCGGTGAACGTGCGGGTCTCGTACTCCTTGGTCCTGGTCTCGGTCGTGGACTCCAGCAGGTCGATCTGGAGGTCGCCGTCGACCAGGCCCTGCATGGTCGCCCTGACCCGGACCGTGACCACGGTGTCGGTGAACGTGCCCTGCTTGACCAGCGGGATGACCAGGCCAGCGCCGAGCATCTGGTCGATCAGCTGCATCATCTGCTTGTCCGACAGGCGCGACTTGGCCGTGCGCTGGCGGCGGGAGATGTCGTTGACCAGCGGCTTGAGGCCCGCGGCGAAGTCCGGGTCGTCGAAGTACTTGATGAACTCCGACGAGCTGAAGTGGTACAGGCGGTGGTTCGGGACCTTGCGCAGCGTGTCGGCGAGCGCGGCGAAGATCCGGTCCTTGCCCCGGAACGAGTGGACCTTCGCGCCCGCGGTCGACAGCCCGGACTCCAGGTGCGCGGGCGCGTACCGCTCCCGGTCGTCGGGCGTGCGGTACTCGGGCGCGTGCTCGCCGGGGGCCGGGTCGACGAGGCCGGTCCCGAGCGCGCGCTCCCGCGTCGCCCACTGGATGCCCGTGAGGTCGCCCTCCAGGAACACCGGCGGGTTGCCCAGCACCCGGACCTGGAGCTGGTAGACGGTCTTGTAGCGGACGGCCTTGCCGCCGAAGTCGTGCTCGAACCGGATGCCGGTCTCGCGCTTGAACCGGCTGCCGAACGTCCGCTGGTGGCTGAGGTCGATCGCGCCGCCGAGGGTCACCAGGAACGCGCCCACGGTCGTGAACGCGCCCGCGAACACGCTGAGCCCGCCGCGGCGCTTGGCCGCCTTGCTGTCGGTGCGCGCGGTCTTCGTGTTGTCCCAGTCCAGCAGCACGGGGCCCTCTTCGGCCTCGTCGAGGACCTCGACCTGGCGCGCCACGGCGCGCATCTCGACCGCCGAGCCGTTGCGGAACAGGTCGAGCGGGCTGCTCGCCGCCCCGGCGATCAGCGGCTCCGACCGCCGCCAGCTGGAGTCCGGGTGGTCGATCGGGTCCGCCGTGACCATGCTCATCAGCTCGGCCTTGACGTGGGTGCGGTGCAGGAACTCCAGCAGCACCTCGCGGCCCGGCGTGCCGACCGCGGTCAGGTGCGGCGGCAGCATCCGCGCGACCTGGTCGAAGAAGGACGAGCCCTCCGGGGTGTTGACGAGCAGTTCCTCCAGCGCGAAGTCCTTCGGCGGCGACCCGGCGAGCGGCTTGAGGCCCTGCCCGGTGTTGGTCCGCGGCGCCTTGGGGTGGCCGAAGCGGAACGTGCCGCGCAGACCGGGCTGCTCGCCGTGCTCGACCCTGCCGACGACCTTCTCGTCGGCGTCGAGCAGCTCGAACTCGTACGACACGTGCGCCTCGGACACGCGCACGTCCATGTCGAGCACCAGCGACGCCCGCTTGTGCTCCTCGGAGACGTCCCGAGCGGTCTGCTGGTTGACGTTCGTCGTGCCCGAGGGCGTGACGATGAGCAGCATCGGCGGGGCGGCCGTCATCGCGATCGGCAGCGCGGCCGACGGGTCGTTCGAGTAGTCGGAGTGCGCCTGCTGGAACCGCCGGTAGCGGGTCTCGGGCGGCATGGTCCAGCGCGGCTTGCCCTCGACCGTGCCCGCCTGGCCCCACTCCAACTTCGCCTTGACGACCAGTTCGTGGTGCTTGCCGTCGACCACGACGCTGAACCGGCGGCCGTCGCCGAGCATGCTGGGGACGTCGTTGCGCATGGCCCGCTGGACGTGGCTCAGGCCCTTGACCTTCTGCGCCCGCTTGCCGACCGGCATCGACGTGCCGTCGGCCGACTTGCGCAGCACGCCGCGGCTCGGCGGCAGCATGCTGCGGAAGGCCCGGTCCACCCTGATGTCCGTGACGGCGCTGTGCTGGACGGCCTCGCCGAAGCCCTCGCCGTCGACGAAGTAGTCCGGCATCCCGCGCAGGACCTCGGCCGACGGGCCGCCGGGCTCCTCGTCGGTCGTCACGCCGAACTCGGTGGCCGCGGCGGGCGCGTCCTCGACGGCCCTGCCCGCCAGGCCGAGGTCCGCGAGTCCCTCGTCGTCGACCTCCAGGTCGACCGGCTGGTCCGGCTCGCCGCGCAGCGTCGTGGACCACACCGCGTTGTCCGACGAGGAGCGGTAGGTCGGCGTCACGTCCCAGCGGGGCGTGGCGCGGACGCGGTGCCGGGTGCTGCCGTCGGGGGCCTCGAACGACTCCAGCAGCTGCCGGTCACGCATGTCGACCTTGAGGTTCAGCGAGGACAGCTTGCCGCCGACCTCGACCACGTGGCCGTCCGACGACATCGCCGCGCGGAGGGTGGCGTTGTCCCACAACAGGTCCGGGGTGGTGGCGGCCATGATCGTGGCGGCGCGCGCGGAGCCGGGGGTGGGCCGCGACTTGCCGCCGCGGACGGGCGGGTCGGACGGGTGCAGGACCCGGCTGAGCGTCTTGTTCAGCTCCACGGAGGGCGCGGGCGTGACGGTCAGGTGGGCCGTCGGCCGGATCCCGAGCTCGCCCTTGCGCGCCTGGTCCCCGCGCAGCGACCCCGGTTCGGTCCGGAGCGGCTCCGGGTCGTCGGCGGGGTCGGGGGCGGCGGGCAGCGCCTCGGTCACCGCGATGGCGGAGTCGACGGCGCCCGCGATGACGGCCCGGCGGTTGAGCTCGCCCTCGGGCGCGTCCATCGTGATCCGCAGGTCGTGGGTGAACCGCGCCTGCTCCTCGGTCGGGACCGCGACGGCGGGTCCCGTGCCGAGCGCGGTGGGCACGGTGTCGGGGTTCGTGCTCGACCCGAAGAGGCCCGTGGTGAGCCTGCCGAACCAACTGGTCTCCGGCGTCGGGGCGACGGGCGGCAGGCCTTGGCGGGTGCCCTGGAACGTGCCGGGGCCGAGCGTCGCGCGGACGATGACGTCCTGCTCGACGACGCCCAGCGGCGTCCGCGTCTGGACCCGGACCGGGAAGCCGCCGTTGAGCATCGCGTCGAGCAGGCTCTGCGGCGTCCGGTCGGAGTCCGGGCCGAGCAGGTCCGCGATGGCCCGCTCGTTGAACTCGGCGATCCCGCTCGCCGGGGGGAGCGAGGTGAACGTCAGCCCGCGGATCATCCGGTCGAGGAAGGACTCGCGGGCCTGGAGGGTGCGCTGGCGGTCGTTCACCGCGACGCGGATGGCGTTGGCGATGCGGTAGACCGTGGCGGCCTCGTCGCGCAGCTCGACCGAGCCGCGGCCCTGGCCCAGGCCGTGCGGCGCCTGGTAGGCGACCCCGTCGTCGGTCCGGACGTCCAGGTCGCCGCCCTCGGACCCCGCTTCGGCCTCGTCCTCGACGTCCAGGGGCAGCGCGTCGTCCCGCTCGACCTCGGCGTCGTCCTCGGCGTCCAGTTCGACCTCGACGTCCGCCTCGGCTTCGAGCGCGGCGGCGGTCCGGGTGCCGTCGACGGTGATCAGGACGGCTTCGGTCGGGGTCACCTGCGCGGGTGCCGTGACGATCGTCAGCTCGACGTCGTCGCGGCCGATCCGCTCGCTCGGGTCGCGGGTGACCTGGGCCCGCTGGAGCTGCCGGTCGACCTCGACGGCGAGCAGGGCCGTCATCGCCTGGCGGCGGGCCTCGCCCAGCTCGACACCGCCGCCCTCGACCACGACGACCGGCATCGGCAGGTTCGCGTCGTGCCGGGCGAGGATGGCGGCCGCCAACTGCTCGGCCTGGTCGCTGAGCCGGTCCAGCTCGTCGTCCGTCGGCCGGGACGACTCGTCGTCGAACCCGTACGCGACGGTCTGCGAGGAGCCGGGCAGCTGCGCGGCGGTCTCGGGCGTGGGCACGAGCACGGCCGGGTAGCGGTGGGCGACGACCGGCCGGGTCGTCGCGGTGAACGCGACGAGGTCGAGCACGGAGGTCACCGGGTCGGTCGACGCGATGCCCTTCGTCAGGTCCGGCATGGCCACGGTCCGGACCTGCCCCGCGAGCCCGGTGTCGGCGGCGAACGCGACGACGGCGGCGCGGAGCACGACGCCGGGGCGTTCGTGCGCCTCGGCCATCCGCACCCCCGCCCGCAGGTCGAGCACGCCGTCCACGACGACGCCGGTGGTCAGCGCGTCCTTGATCCGCACGGCCAGATCGACCGTCGCGGCCTCGTCGTCGAGCGCGATCGGGCCGCGTGGCCTCGGCACCGCCACCAAGTCGCGGTCCGCGTGCTGCACCTTGACCGCCAGCTCGGCCGCCAACTGGTCGTCCGCCGCGGGCTCCGGCGCGACCCGCTCGGCGAAGTCCTCGTCGTCCTCCACCTGCACGTCGACCTGGACGTGGACGCCGGTGGCGGGCGCGAGCGTGCCGTCGGGAGCGGCCTCGGAGACGGCCTCGGCCGCGTCGATGACGTCGATCGGCTCGTGGAAGCTCGCCGCGTGCCGCCCGCCCCGGTCGGTGAGGGTCTCGGCGGGGTCGATGTGCAGCCACTGCTCGGCCTCGGCGGTGACGCTGCCGACGCCGTCCGGCCGGACCGGGAACGTGACGGTCTTGACCATGCCGCGCCACGTCGGGCTGGTCGCGATGGTGGCCACCGCGGCCTCCAGCACGACCCGGCCGCGCTGGTGCCCGCGCAGCACCTTGTCGACGCCGGTGAAGTCGAGGTCGCCCCGCGCCCGGATCCCGCGGACGAGGGTCTGCACGACGTCGGCGACGAGGTCTTCCATCTGCTGCCGGTCCGGGATGCCGTCGACCGCCGCCTCCGGCGGGGCGAACCGGACGCCGTCCAGCACGGGCACGTCGCCGAACCGCCCGGCGGCCGTGGTCGCGGCGCGCGTCCCGGTGCCCGTCGGGTCGGCGGTGCGGCTCGCCACGACCAGTTGCTCGGCGTAGTCCGCGGTGAACTCGTGGCCCTTCGGCGCGACGACGACCGGCGGCGCGGCGTTGTCCAACGAGCCCGCGAGCCCGTAGCCCTGCTCGGTCGCCAGCACGCCGCCGAGGCCGTCGAGGTTCTCCAGCGCGTACTCGCCGGGGGCGACGACACCGCCGAATCGGCTGGCGATCTCCGCGCCGAGGAAGCCTCGGCCCTGGTCGACGTGCAGGTCCGTCTGGTTGTCCACGGCGGCGTCGTAGGACTCCTGGTGGGTCATCGGCGCGGCGCTGTGGAACACCTCGGCCGTGTTCACCAGCAGGAAGCCGTGCTGCTCCGCCAGTTCGACCATCCGGCGGACGGCCGCGAGGTCGTCGGCGTCGCTCGACTTGGCCGCGAGGACCATCTCGCGCGACACGTCGGTCCACAGCACCGGGGTCCAGCCCTGGTCGCGCGCGGTGTCGGCGGTGGCCTCGAGGTTGGCCCAGGTCTCGGCATCGACGACGGGGCCGCCCGCGGTGGGCACGTGGACCAGCTTCGGCAGCCGCCGCTCGCCGGACGTGATCACCGAGTCCGGGTCCGCCTGGGGGTCGAGGACGCCCGTGGGGGCGTTGTGCCCGAGGTCCAGCGCGCGGAAGAAGTCGCGGTGCCGGTCGGGGTCGAGCGCGTCCTGGTCGACGCCCGCGAGGAACGCAGGTGCCGGGGCGATACGCGTCCCGGTGACCTCCGGGAGTTCCTGCGCCAGCGCCAGTTCCTGAGCCGTGACCTGCTCGGCCTGCTGCGCCAGCGCCAGCTGCTCGCGGTAGGTCCGGGTGGCGTCCCACCACGCGGTCTCGGCGTCGGTCACGGCCGTGCGCAGCTCGTCGAGGTCGGCGTCCGGGTTCGCGCCCTCCTCGGCGCCCTGGAGCCTGCCGACGGCGTCCGTCCAGTCCTTGCTCGCCTGGGCCTGCGCGGCGACGGCGGCCGTGAGCGGCGCGGGCAGCGCGCCGACGATCCGCTCGGCCGCCGCCTCGCGCATCCGGACCAGGTAGGCGTTGTCGACCGCGAGGCCCGCGACGCCGATCTTCGACGAGTCGCCCGGCTTCTCCGCGACCACCCGGAACTCGACGTCGGCGAGCAGGCCGCGGCTGTCCAGCTTCGGGTGCGTGGTGCGGTGCGACGCCGTCGGCTCGCGGCCCGCGCTGCTGTTCAGCGCGGCGGCCGTGCTCAGGTACCGGTCGGGCCGGGTCTCGGTGATGCCGCGCTCGTAGGTGCCGACCGTCTGCACGGCGCCGAACAGGTGCGGTCCGTCGGTGGGCTGGTCGGTGCCGCCACCGCCGCGCGTCATCAGCGAGAGCGAGCCCTGGCCGCCCTGGCCGATCTGGACGCCCTCGGCCGACGACGTCGACACCGAGCTGTCCATCTCGACGCGGCCCGTCGCCGACGCCAGCGTCGGGTTCGGCTTGAGCCGGGCGTGGATCACGAGGTCGCGCTCCAGGCCCGCCACGGCGAACCGGAACTGGCCGTCGCGCATGGTCGGGAGGGCGCCCTTGACGCTGGCGGGCGTGATGGCCGCGTTCACCGCGAGCGTGACGGCCGTGGTGATCTCCACGCCCGACTCGACCAGCGCGACCTTCGCCGCCTTGCGCAGGGTCTCCATCAGGCCGAAGTAGTGCTCGACCTCGTAGTCGCCCGGAGTCGGCAGCTCCAGCGCCAGGTCCGCGTCGCCGCGCCACCGCGAGAGCTCCTCGGCCCTGCCGTCGGTCGCGGGCAGCACCCGGATGTCCTGCTCGTCGCCGAGTTCCTCGTCGCTGCCCTGCGGGAGCAGGGTCTCCTCAGCCATCTTGCGGACCTTGACCTGCTCGACGACCTCGATCGACGCGATCGGCTCGCCGATGACGTCGGTCTGCGTGTCGGCGTCGAAGCCGAGCTTGCGGTCGATCTTGACGGTCACCCGCAGGTCGCCCTGGTAGACGCCGACCGGACCGCGGATCGCCGCGTAGGAGCCGTCGCCGCGACCCGCCGCCGACGACGTGTCGTGCGTGGCGACGTTCGCCGTGTAGCCCGCGATCAGGCCGCCGCCGAGCTGGCCCGACCCCGGCTGCGAACCGTCGGAGTTGGGGCCCTGGTGGAGCTTCGCCGCCGGTTCCGAGACGCCGTCGAGCGCGCCGTGGCCGCGGGCCACCGCGCCGACCGACAGGATCGAGTGGGTGGTGAGGTCCTCCTCGACGCCGCTGGTCGCCACGATGCTGCGCGCGGCCATCTTGCGGATGACCTCGATCTCGCCGTCGGTGGGCGGGGTGTCCCAGTCCGCCGAGACGGTCATGACGTAGGTCTCGCCCCGGAACCGGTGCTCGATCCGCAGCGGCGTGGTGACACCACCGTTGAGGGCCGCGCCGATGTACCGGTCGATGTTCGCGAGCTGCTCCTCGGCCGCCCGCACGTTGTCGTGGGAGCTCGCCAGCGGGGACCGCGGGAACAGCTCGTCCGCGGTCTCCTGGTCCACCTCCCGCGCGACCTCCGCACGCAGCTGCGGCACGAGGTGGCTGAGGTCGATGTGCCCGTCGACCGCGCCGATGCCGAGCGAGGAGGCGCCCGCCTTGCGGAACGACTCCGGCGTCGGCAGGGCCCGCTCGTCGGCGTCGTCCTCGGCGTCGTCGGCGTCGTCGACAGCCACGTCGACGTCCTCGTCCGGGATGTCCGGGATGTCGTCCAGGTCGGGCACCACCACGTGGTCGTCGCCCTCGGCGGCGAGGACGGCCTCCCGGTCGAACCGGCCCTCCGGGGCGTCCTCGTCGGCGTCGGGCTCGACGGCGACGTAGCCCGGCTCGTGGACGACGGCGGCCGCGGCGCGCTCGCGGTCCTGCCGCTCCAGTTCCGCGAACTCCTCGTCGGTGACCCACATGGTCACGGCGTCGTTCATGGTGAACTTCTCGCCCGCCGAGCCGACCGGCTTGCGCGAGAACAGCTCCAGCACGTCCACGTTGCCGTGCACCTGCGTCTCGGCGACCATCGACGCCTCGACGCCCACCATGACCAGGTACTTCTTCACCGGGTTCGCGGCGAAGTGGGTCTTCTCGGTGGCCTGGAGCTTGCGGGAGCTGCGGTTGCCCCACTTCGAGGCCCACGGCGTGAAGCTCGCGATGAACACGCCGTAGGGCGACGACTTGACGTTGCCCACGTGGCCGGAGGTGCTGCCGAGCGCCACGTCCACGTTGTCGAACGAGACGTCGGCCGACCAGACGCCGCCCTTCGAGCCGCCGACGGTCGTGCCGCCCACGTTGGTGTTCTTGGTGCGCTGGAACTCCTCCGGCCCGAGCTTGCGCGGGTTGACCGGCTTGAGCTCGACGCCGACGCGGCCGTAGACGTCGGCGCGGCGGCGCTCGTGGACCAGGCCCTCGATCGTGTGCCTGCCGAAGATCCGCGGGTCCTTCTTGAACGACTCGGGCGACAGCTTCTCGGCGATCAGCTCGGCGTTGGTGCCCACGCGCTGGCCGAACACCGGGTCGCCGTCGGACGCCCGGACCAGCAGGTCGTGCGCGGCGTCGACCAGGTGCTCGGTGCCCGCCACGGCCAGCACGTCCGCGCCCTCGACCGTCCGGTCACCCCGACCGAGGTCGTTGATGAACGTGCCCAGCGGCAGGTCCTCGCGGCCGGTCGGCGTGACGTCGACGTCCGCGGGCTGGGTCTGGCTGGTCACGTTGTCCGGCACGAGCATCCGGATCGGCACGACCTGGGTGTGGTCGGGCTCGATGCCCGGCCAGGTGCCGTCGAGCGCGACCGGCCGCACGTCGAGCGGGCTGCGGCCCCGGCCGCCGAAGCTCATCCGGCGCAGGCTCTTGCTCAGTCGGTGGTAGGCCTCGACCTCGGGGGTGATGACCAGGTCGCCCTTGAAGTGCCGCAGCGGGGTGTCGCCCAGACCGCCGGTGTCGGTGAGGACCGCGGCGTGCTTCTGCTCGGTGACCTTGCCGGTGTCGCTGCCCGTGGTGAGCGACTTCGTCCACGTGCGCGCCACCCGGAAGCCCGCGATGAAGACGTTCTCCGCCTTGGTGAGCGGCGAGCTGATCCGGCCCTGGAGGCCGAGCCCGGCGGTCGACGCCGTGGACGTGCTGAACGCGCGGTGCTCGTACTCCTTCGTCCGGGTCTCGGTCGACGGCTCGGTGATGTCGAGCTGGACGTCGCCGTCGAGCAGGTTCTCCAGCCGGGCCCGGACCGTGACGGTGACGACGTAGTCGTGGAACAGGCCCTGCTTCTTGAGCGGGATCTTCAGGCCCGGTCCGAGCATCTGGTCGACGAGCTGCATCAGCTGCTTGTCCGACAGCCTGCCCTTGGCCGTCTTCTGCCGCTTGATCACGTCGTTGACGAACGGCGACAGGCCGCCCGCCAGGTCGGGGTCGTCGAAGTACTTGAGGAACTCCGACGAGCTGAAGTGGTACCAGCGGTGGCCCGGCACCTTGCGCAGCGTGTCGGTGAGCGCCGCGAAGATCCGGTCCTTGCCCTTGAACGACTCGATCTTCGCGCCGGACGTGGACAGGCCCGCTTCCAGGTGCGGCGGGGCGTACCGCTCCCTGGTGTCGGCGTCGCGGAACTCCGGCTCGTGGTCCTGGTCGCCGCGGGAGTCCACGATGCCGGAGGCGAGCGCGCGTTCGCGCGTCGCCCACTGGACGCCGGTGACGGAGCCCTCCAGGGTGACCGGCGCGTGGCCGACCGGCCGGACCTGGACCTCGTAGACGGTCTTGTACCGGACGAAGTCGCCGAAGTAGTCGTGCTCGAACCGGATGCCGGTCTCGCGCTTGAACTTGCTCTCCCGCGACTTGGAGCGGGAGAAGTCGCCGACCAGGCCGCCGGTGAGCACGAACGTGCCCGCCGCCAGCACGGCCGCGGCCAGACCGCCGATGCCCGCCCGGCGCTTGGCCGTGAACGTGTCGGTGCGCGCGGCCTTCGAGGTGTCCCAGTCCAGCAGCAGCGGGCCGTCGGTGGTCTCGTCGGTGATCGCGACCTCGCGCGCCACCACGCGCATCTCGACGGCGCTGCCGCGGCGGAACAGGTTCAGCGGGTTCGCCGAGCCGCCGGGGAACAGCGGCGCGGACCGCACCCAGCCGGTGTTCGGGTTGTTCTCCGGGTCGAACACCGCCATCGCGTACAGGTTCGACTTGATGTTCGTGCGGTGCAGGAAGTCCATCAGGACCTCGCGCCCGTGCGACCCGACCTTCGAGACGTGGTCGGGCAGCAGCCGGACCACCTGCTCGAAGAACGAGGAGCGCTCCGGAGTGTCGACCAGCACCTCCTCCAGCCCGAACTCCTTGGGCGGGGCGGAGGTCAGCGGCGTGGTCGGCTGGTCGGTGTCGGACCGGCCCTTCTTCGGGCGGCCGAACCGGAACACGCCCTCCATACCGGGGTGCGTGGTGTGGTCGACCGGGTTCACGGCCGTGCCCTCGGGCACGACCGGCCGGTCGTCGGTGTCGCGCAGCTCGAACGAGTACGACACCCGCGCGTCGCCGATCCGGACGTCGAGGTCGACGGGCAGCGACGCCCGCTTGTGCTCCTCGGACGTGCTGCGCGACATCGACTCGTTGACGTTCGTGGTGAACGACGGGGTGGCCACGACGAGCAGCGGCGGCGCGGCCGTGATCATCACCGGCACCGTCAGCGACGGGTCGGACGAGTAGGCCGCCTGCGCCTCGGTGAACCGCCGGTAGCGGGTCTCCGGAGGGTTGGTCCAGCGCGGCTTGCCCTCGATGTCCGCGCCCTGCTCCCAGTGGAACTTGGACTTGACGACGAGGTCGTAGTCCTTGCCGTCCACGGTCACGGCGAACCGGCGGCCGTCGCCGAGCATGCTCGCGGGGTTGTTCGCCATCTCCCGCTGGATGCGCACGACGTCGGTCCGCTTGACCTTCGGCCCGCGCCGGTTCCTCGGCGCCCCGTCGGGGCGGGGACCGCCGTCGGGGGTGTCCTTGGACAGCACGCCGACCCGCGGGAACAGGCTGCTCAGCGCGCGGCGGATGTCCAGGCCCTGCACGGCGGTGTGCATCGCGGTCTCGCCGACGCCGAGGCTGTCCCGCATGTAGTCGGGCATGCCGTCGACCACGTGCTGCGCGGGCTGGGCGTCGGGCTGGACGATCGCCTCGTCCTCGTCCTCCGACTCTTCGGTGATCGTCCCGAGTCCGCCGGGGGTGTGCGTGGCGTTGGTGCCGGTCACGGCCACCGGGGCGGCCGGGGCCGCGGTGAGGCCGAAGTCGGCGAGGCCGACCGCGTCGACCTCCAGCAGCACGGCCTCGTCCGGCTCGCTGCGCAGCGTCGTGGACCAGGCGGCGTCGACCGACGACTTGCGGTAGGTCGGCGTGACCTCCCAGGTGGGGGTGGCGCGCACCATGTAGCGCGGGCCCTCCGGGGTCTGCCGGACGGCCAGCAGCTCCCGGTCGCGGAAGTCGACCTTCACGGCGACCGAGCTGAGCGGGCCGCCCTCGGTCCTGGTGACCAGGCCCTCCGGGGACATGGCCGCCCGCAGGTCGGTCCACACCCCCCGCGAGCCCTCGCGGACGCGCTCGGCCTGGAGGCGGCTCGGCGCGGGGCGGCGCTCGTCGCGCGGGGTCGGCCGGTCCGCCGGGTTGAGGATCCGGTCGAGCACCTGGTTCAGCTCGACGGCGGGCGTGGGCGCGGCTTCGAGGTGCGCGGCCGGGCTGACGCCGACGGGACCGCGGCGGGCCTGCTCCTGCCGCAGCGAGCCGCGCTTGGTGTCGATGGCCGGGTCGGCGCCGGTCCACGGCGCGTCCACCGTGGTCTCGTCGGTGGGCACCGCGGAGTCGACGGCGTTCGGGATCGTGACGGTCTGGTGGAACTCGCCCTGCGCCGTGTCGATCGTGAGGCGCAGGCCGTGCGTGAACATCTCCTGCTGCTCCAGCTGGAGCTGCTGGTCGGCGTCGGCGTCGAGCGCGGACGGCCGGGCGTCGGGGTTGCCGGAACCGCCGAACAGGCCGCGGGTGATCGTCGTCCACAGGCTGGGCTCGACCGTGCGGGTCCGGCGCACGCCAAGGCCGTTGCCCGTGTGGTCGCCGTCGTCGAGGGTGGCGCGCAGCACCACGTCCTGCTCGACCTGGCCCAGCGGGGTGTCCACCGCGACCCGCAGCGGGACACCGCCGTTGAGCAGCGCGTCCAGCAGGTCGTTCGCCGGTCGGGCCCCGAGCGCCGAGTTCACGGCGAGCTGGTTGGCCTGGTCGAGCGTCAACGGCACCGGCCGCGGGGTGCGGGTGATCGTGCGGAACGCCGAGTCCAGCACCGCCTTCACCTTGTGCCCCAGCGTTTCGCGGGCCTGGACCGACTTCGGCCGGGTGTCGAGCGCGGCGGTGACCGCGGTGGCGATCCGCGCGGCCAACGTGGTGTCGTGCGGCTCGACCCGTCCGACGCCCTGGCCGACGCCGTGCGGGGCCCGCCGCCGCGGACCGCCGTTCGGCAGGTCGTTCTCGGGGTCGTCGACGAGGTCCCAGTTCTCGGCCAGGGTCCGGTCCTGCTCGCCGTCCTCGTCGGTGTCGCCGTCCTGGTCGTCGTCCTGGTGCAGGACATCGCCGTCCTGGTGCAGCACGTCCCCGTCCTGGTGGAGGACGTCGCCGTCCTGCCCGACCAGGTTGGGGTCGTCGTCCAGCGCCAGGTTCGGGTCGAAGTCGACGTCCAGCGGCCCGTGCCACTGCTCGACCACCCAGTCGGCGAGCGCGCGGGCGCGGGGCAGCCTGCCGTCGTCCTCGGCGATCTGCTGCGCCACGAGGCGGGCCATGTCCTCGGTGAGCTCCTGCTCCTCGCCGAACTCGCCCGCGACCATGCCCCAGGCCGCGTCGAGGTAGGCCTCCTCGAACTCGTTGTCCCTGATGGCGTCGAACACCCCGCCCCACGCGTCGGCGCGCTCGGCGTCGTCCTCGAAGTTCGCGTGCTCCAGGTGCGCGAGCTGGTCGCGCACCGGCGGGTCGATCCGGTCGGTCTGCTCGGCGACGAACAGCGCGAGGTCCATCGCGGACTCGGTGTAGACGCCGCCGTCCGCGACGACCTGCTCCGCGATCAGGTACCGGACGCCGGTCCGGAAGGCCCGCTCCTCGCGCAGCGCGGCGGCGAAGTCCGCCGCGGACTCGTCGTCGCCGCGCGTCGGCAGCGGGCCGAACACGTCCTCGACGCCGTCGCGCGCGATGGTCAGCATCTCCCGCGTGCCGCGGAACTCCGCGCGGACGCGGGCGAACTCGGCGTTCCAGTCGCCGTCGAACGCCGGGTCGCCGGGCACCAGCCTGGCCAGCCGCTGCCGGAAGTCCTGGAGGGCGTCGTCCTGCTCGTCCTGCTCGACCTCGGAGTCGTCGTCCGGGAAGTGGACGCTGCGCTCCTCGGCGTCCTGGCCGTCGTCGAGCCGGACGTCCGACGCGATGGTGTGCTCGTCGTCCTCGGGCTCGGGTTCGGCCTCCAGGTCGACGTCGCCGTCCAGGTCGACGTCGTCGCCGTACGGGGCGTGGTCGATCACCGAGCCGCCGTCGTCGTCGAGGAAGGACTCCCCGTCGTCGACCACGACCGGCGCGTCGAGTTCAGCGACCTGGGTGTTCAACCACTGGGCCAGGTCGCGGGCCCGGTACGTGGAGCCGTTGTCGGCGTCGATCTGCCGGGCGACCAGGTACTCGGCCCCGGTGCGGCGCGTGCCGTCGACCCGCGCCTCGGGCGAGGTGTCGGCGTCGGTGAACGGCGACGGGCCGAACGCCGTCGTGACGAGTCCGCGCGCCCTGTCCAGCACGTCGAGCCCCTGCTCGGGGTCCACCGCGACGATCGAGGCGAACTCGGCGTCCCACCCGCGCGCCCACGCGGCCTGGTCGGTCTCCGCGTCCAGGTGGGCCAGGTCGCCGCGCACCGGCGGGTCCAGCCGCCCGGTCTGCTCCGCCACCCACACGAGGAGGTCGATCGGGCCGGTGGAGACGGCTTCCTCGGCTTCCATCGCCTCTGCTACGAGGTGCTGGAGGTCGGTGTGGAAGTCCGCGTCGGGTTCCGAGCCGGTCATCCGGACGCCGAGGACGTCCTGCACGAACTGCCGGGCCGCGTCCAGGGCGTTGCGCGCGTTGTGGGCGCGGTCGAGGTCCTGCTCGCGGGACTCCTCCAACGCCGAGTCGACGCTCGCGTCGTCGTCGGGCTCGACCTCGGCCTGCGCGCCGTTCTGGGCGATCTCGGCGTAGTCGGCCCGCACGCGGTCGAACTCCACCTGCCACGCCGCCTCCACGTCGGCGTCGAACGGGGCGTCGCCGCGATCGAGGTGCGCGAACCGCTCGATGTGGTCGACCTGCTCCGGCAGGTCCTCGGCGTCCTCGACCGCCAGCTCGCCGATCGACCCGTGGGCGTCCACGGGGTCGTCCGAGAGGCGGGTGATCACCGCGTCCGCCAGCACCCGCGCGCGACCGGGCAGCCCGCCGTCGGCGGCGATCTGGTCGGCGACCGCGGCTTCCAGACCGTTGCGGGTCAAGGGCTCCAAGGCGTCGGTGTCGAGGCCCTGGTCGGTGAGCGCCTGGTCCACGAGGTCCCCCGCGGTGGCCAGGTCGGCCCGGTCGCCCTCGTACTCGTCGAGGCCGGGGAACCCGAGGTCCTGCTCGTTCGCGACGTCCCGGACCGGCGGCCCTTCGAGGAAGCCGAACCGCTCGGCGGCCTCCACGGCGACCGCGTAGGTCTGCCCGGTGACCCGGCCGTCGGAGTTGACGATCGCATCGGCCACGACCAGCCGGATCTCGTCGCGGCGCACGTCGTCGTCGGTGCCGGACGGGTCGCCGAGGACCTGCCGCACGACGTCCTCGGCCCGGTCCAGGTCCACCTCGTGGTCGCCGTCGGCGAGTTCGGCCCGGATCTCGTCGGCCCGCGCCTCCCACCGCACGGTCGCGGACGCCGTGGCGAGCAACGCCGCGCGCTCGCCCAGCCAGATCGCCAGGCTGCGCGCGCGGCCTTCGAGACCGTTGTCGGCCTCGATCTGCCGCGCGACCAGCCCCACGGCCCCCGCGCGGTAGGTGGGCAGGGTCGGGCTGTCGACGTCGGCGGGGAACTCGACGGCGACCAGCGTCTGGGCACGCCGCTGCACGTCCTGCGGCACGTCGAACTCGGCCTCGGCGGCGAACCGGGCGTCCCACCCGGCCACCCACTCGGCGTCCGGCGTGCCCTCGGCGTCCAGGTCGGCGTGCAGGTCGCCGCGCACGGACGGCGAGTCCAGGAAACCCCACTGCTCGGCCGCCCACACCGCCACCTCGAACGCGCCGGGCGTCACCACCCCGTCGTTGGCGAGGATCTCGTTGGCGACGAGCATCCGGGTCTCGACGTGCCGGCCGAAGTCCGCGTGGTCGGCGGCGGGGAGGTCGCCCAGCACCTGCCGGACCACGTCGTCGGCGAGATCCGTCTCCGCCGTGACGTCGACGCCCTGGTAGCGCTCCTCGGCCTCGGCGACCTGGGCGTTCCACGTGGCGGTCCAGTCCTCGTCGCCCAGCTCGGAGCGCCGGAGGTCGATCAGCGGCACCACGTCCTCGACGTCGGACCCGATGATCGACACGACGTCCGAACCGACCTCGTCCTCGACACCCCGCTCGGTCTCGGCATCGACATCCGGTTCGGTCTCGGCGTCGACGTCGGCCGTGGAGCCCGGTGCGACCCGGTTGTCCACCTCGGCGAGCGCGGCCACCTGGTCGCCCAGCCAGATCGCCAGCAGGTGCGCGCGGCCCTCCAGACCGTTGTCGGCCTCGAGCTGCTGCGCGACCAGCCCCACCGCGCCGTCCTGGCGCAACTCCAGGTTCGGGCTGTCGACCGCGCGGTCGGCGAACTCCCGCTCCACGAGGTCGCGCGCCGCGTCCAAGTGCGCCGTCTCGACCTCGACCTGGGCGGCCGCGGCGAACTCCGCGTCCCACGCCGCCGCCCACTCCTCGTCGGTGTCGAAGGCGTCCTCGGCGTTGACGGTGGTCTCCAGCCCGCCGCGCACGGAGGGCGTGTCCAGGAAGCCCCACTGCTCGGCCGCCCACACCGCGATCTCGTACGCGCCGAGCATCACCTGGCCGTCGCTGAGCACGATCTCGTTGGCGACCAGCACCCGCGTGTCCACGTGCAGGTCGTGGTCGGTCTCCCCCGCCTCGGGCATCGGCCCGATGACCTCTTCGACCAGGTCCGCGGCGGCGACCATCTCCTCGTCGAGGTCGACACCCGCGAGGGCGTCGTCGACCGCGGCGACCTCGCGGTCCCACGTCTCCCGCCAGTCCTCGTCACCGAGTTCGTCGCGGCGCAGGCTGGTCAGCGGGGTCGGCTCGGCGTCTTCTTCCTCATCGGTCTCGGCGTCCTCGTCCTCGTCGTTCTCGGACCCGTCGTCGAACTCGCGCTCGGACCCGCTGTCCGAACCCTCGTCCTCGTCCGCGTCGCGCTCGACGTCGTCTTCCTGCTCGACGTCCTGCGGCGCGTCCTCCTCGGGCGTCCCGGACCGGTCGCCGGTGTGGTCGCCCGCCTGGTCCTCGACGTCGCTCGTGCCGTCGTCGTCCATGTCCGGCACGGACTCCGGGTCGAAGTCCGCCTCCACCGGCGAACCGGACAGCGCGACCGGGCTCGGCTCGGCCCACTGCTCCACCAACCGCTGGACGAACTCCTCGCGCGCGGGAGCGTTGGCGCGCAAGGTGTCCTGGTCGAGGAAGTGGAACATGACCGCCTCGGCGAAGTCCTCGTCCGAGTCGGTGGCGCCGTACTGGGTGACGGGGCGTTCCGCCGCGAAGTTCGGCCAGCCGTCCGCGGTCCACGCACCGACGGCCGTGCCGAACGCGGGCAGCTCGTCGCGCAGCACGTCGGCCGTGCGGGCCACGGTGAACGGGGTCGGCCTCCCGGTGAAGGCCTCGGGCCGCCGCGCCATGATCTCCTCGATCGCGGCGGCGTGCCGGGGGGCGCGGTCGCGGAACGCGTCGAGGTCCGTGAGCGCGGCGGTGATCGAGTCGTGGAAGTCCTGCACCGCCGACGTGGCGCCGTCGACCGGCGCCTCGGCGTCGTCCACCAGCACCGGCCGCTCGCCGGTCTCGTCCCAGGTGCCGAACTCCGCGCGGAACCTCGCCCCGTCGTAGTCGAGCAGCGCGTGCGTCAGCTCGTGGACCACGAGCCCCTCGATGCCCCGGCTCCCGCCGCCGACGCCGTACGCGTGGGCGAGGCTGAAGACGTTGAAGCTGTTGGCGTTGGTGTAGTACGCGCCGAGCGCGCCGAACGAGAGCCCGTGCCCGCCGAACCCGATGCCGAAGGTGACGGCGCCGACCGACTTGATCTCCTGCTCGACGTCCGCGCGGGAGCTGGTGGCGCGCTGGTCGCCGAGGATCGCGGCGTAGTGGGCGAACCCGTCCCGCAGACCTCGCAGCTCGTCGAGCCTCCACGACCGGGTGCGGACGGCCGCCTGGTCGGCGGGCGACGCGGTCGGCTCGGCGTCGAGCTGCGCCCGGACGCCCGCCGGGGAGTCGAAGACGATCCCGTGGTCCTGCTCGACCTGCTCCATGATCTCGACGGCCTCGGCGATCACGGCGTCCGCGTCCGCACCCGGCGGAACGGTCACCTGCTCGGCCGAGAAGCGCCCCGGCAGCGGCACGCCCCAGGACGCCGTGCCCCGGCTCGTCATCGCCCAGTTCGCGAACTGCCGCGCGCCGTCCAGCCGCAGTCCCGGAGACAGGTCCCGGTCCTGGGCGATCTGCACCGCGGCCATGGCCACGATCCCCTGCAACCGCACGGCTTCCCGCACGCCCTCCGGTCCGCGGGTGGCGACCTCGCCGTCGGCGCGGACGATGCCCGTGGCCACGTGCGCGGCGCTGAGCAGCCGCTCGGCGTCGGGCCGCGCGGCGAGCTGCTCGCGCGCCGCCTCGATCCGCGCGTCCCACGCCGCGTTCCAGTCCTGCTCACCGCTGAAGCGCGCCGGGTCGAGGTCCGCGTGCACCGCGGCGAAGTCGCGCACGGGCGCCACCGGTGCGGGCGCCACCGGCACGTCGTCGTCCACCGGCGCCTCGAGCACCGGGTCGCCCTCGTCCTCCGCCACGACCACCGGCGGCGCGGTGGTGCCGACCTCGTCGACCACGTCGTCGGTGCGAACGCTCCAGTCGCTCTGCTCGGAATCCGAGTCGTAGTCGAGCGCGGGCGGCCGGTTCGGGTCGTCGTCGACCTCGCTGTCCGACCCGAAGCCCGGCGGGATGAACGGCGGCACGTCGTCGTCCGAGTCGGCAAAACCGCGCGACGGCGGGAAGAACGGCGGCAGGTCGTCATCGGACTCGCCGAAGTACCCGACCGGCGAGTCCGACCGGAACTCCGTGGGAGGCAGGAAACCGGGCGCGTCGTCGAAGACGTCGTCGACGAACAGGTCACCCGCGTCGAAGACACCGTCGCCGAGCGGCAACTCGGAGTCCCGGTCCCCGTCCACCCCACTGCGCGGGCCGGGCACGAACGGGACGCTCTCCGCGGGCCCCTGCGGAGCGTTGTCGTCGTCCGAGTCGTCGTCGGACTCGCTGCCGGAGTCGTCGGGCCGGTGGTCGCGGGGGTCGAGGTCGGGCTCGCTCGGGGCGTCGTGGTCGACCCGGCTCGCGGCCTCGTCCGCGACGGCCCGGTCGAACAGCGCCAGCAGGTCCTCGTACTTCTTCTCGTACGGGGTCTTGCCCGAGGTCTCGGAGGTCGAGTCGTAGAGGAATCGGCGGCCCTCGTCGACGAGGACCAGGTTGTTCTCCGGGTCCCGCGCGAGGCCCTTGAGCGGGTTCTTGCCGAACTCCTCGACCTGTTCGGTGCTGTCGTTCACGAACACCGCCTTCTCCGTGTAGGAGGAGAAGTCGGCCTGGTAGTACTGGTGGAACTCGACGAAGAACTCGCGCACGTCGACCGCGGTCACCGGGCCGCCGTCGGGCCTGCGCGCCGTCTCCGCGACGCCCCGGATGAAGTCGTAGGTCCGGTCCGCGTCCATGCCGCCGAGGCCGCGCAGGTAGAACCCGAACGGGTCGGAGTCCACCATCGCGCGCACGAGCCGGAACTCGCGCTCGTCGCTCCACAGGCCCTCGTGCCGGTTGAGCTGGCGGACGGCGCCGACGTGCTCGGGCTCCCGGTCGTGCCTGCCCTGCCCGTCGCCGTACTGGTTCTTCGAGTTCACCTTCTCGATGTCGTGGAACAGGATCGCCTTCGCCACGGCTTCCCTGGACACGAACCGGTCGGTGTCGGCGTCGGCCTTCGTCAGCGCCAGGTACTGGTTGAGCACCATCTGCCCGTGCTCGCTGAAGGTGTTCGGGTTCGCCCGGTCCCCGGCGCGGTACGGGCTGCCGGGGTTGTTGTTGTCCGGCACGACGACCTCGGCGAACTTCCGCTTCAGACCGCCGTCCTCGTCCACCCCGTCGACCAGCGTGGTGAGCAGGTCCTTCGCCGACGTCGGCCGGAGGTCCGCGTACTGCCGCCGGACCTCCGCGCTGAGGTCGTCGCCGACCTGCCGGTGCCGCTCGAACACGGCGGAGTCGTTGTGCTGCGTGTACCCCTTGGTGTGCTCGACCCGCCAGCGGCCGTACTCGTTGAGGTAGGGGCCGTCGGTCGCGGTCCGGGTGTCGAAGTCGATCTTGGTGCGCCGGGCGTCGGTCGCGATGAGGGCGCCGATCTCGGCCTGCGTCGCGACCGCGGGGAGCTTCGTCATGAACGCGGCCACCTCGGACCGCTCCACGCGCGTGAACACGGCCTGGTCCAGCGCGGTGGCCACGGCGGCCTCGACGCCCTGCCCGATCTCCGCGGCGAGCCGTTCCCGGAACGGCTTGTCCACGACGTCGAGGTCCTTGGCGTCCTTGAGCTGCTTGTCGATCTTGCCCTTGAGGTCGGGCAGCACCTTCTGGCCGATCTCGGTCTTCAGCGCGTCCGGCTCGAGGCCCCACAGCTCCGAGGTCGTGAGGGTCTCCAACGACTTGGCCGCACCGGCGCGGGCCTTCGTCCCGAGCGCGGCCACGACGGCCTGCTTGTCGATCTCCAGGCCGAGACCGGTCAGCCGCGAGGTGAAGCCCTGGTCCTTGGCGACCTCCGTGACCACCTCGGTGAAGAACAGCCCGACCCGCGTGCCGCTGAACCACGCGCTGGTCTTGGCCGCGCCGGGCCTCCCCTTCACCTCCCACCCCTGGAGCTCCGCGTCCTCGTCGGCGAACTCCCGGAACTTCCGGTCGACGACGGCCTTGACGTGCTCGCGGAGCAGGTCCTCCACGCCGGGGACCGTGGTGCTGCCCGCGGGCTTCGCGATGAGGGCGAACCTCGGGTCCGCGGCCGCCACCGAGGCGACGGTGGTCACGATCGGGTCGACCACGGCCTCGACGAACGTCCCGCGCGGACCGCCGTTGTCGATGAGGTCCCGCAGGCGCGCGTCGTCGACGCGGGGCGGTGCGCCCATGAAGTCCCGGGGGACGCCCGCGTTGTTGATGGAGTTCTCGATGTCCTTCTTGACCCGGTCGAACGAGGCGTTGAGCGCGTCCTTGACCAGCTTGAGCGGCTGCCCCTTGCCCAGCGGGACGGTCGCCGCGTCCTGGACCTGGTCGGCGATGATCGACTCGACGCCCGCCTCCACGACGGACGTGACCTGGGCCAGGTTCCTCGACGGCGGGCCGTAGGTGTTGACGAACCGGTTGAACTCCGCGGTGCGCTCGTCCGGGGTCGCGGCGGGCTTGGCGCCGCCCTTGGGCTTCGCGTTGGGCAGCGGCGGGATGGAGTCCGTCGCGGGCTCGACGAGCGCGTCACCCGCCCGGTTCGCCGGGTCGGGGTCGGACTTCGTCCAGGTGACGTGGAAGCGCGTGAGCGACTCGGCCAGGTCGCGGAGGCCCTCGGCCTCGTTGCGGAACCCGACGAACCGCCACTGGGGGTTCGCCTGCACCGTGTTGGTCACCGGCTTGAGCCAGTCGAACCACGGGTCGTTGCGGTGGCCGAGCGCCGTCGAGTCGAAGTCGGGGTCGAGCCCGAGCCTGGTGTAGAGGTCCGCGACGTGCTCGGGGCGACCGGCCACGTCCGGCAGGCCGTACCCGGCGCTGCGGTCCGGCGCGTAGGTCACCAGCGAACCGGGGACGACGTCGGTCTGCAGGGAGTCCCAGTCGACGCCGCGGATGCCGAACTGGTTGACGTCGGCGGACTGGTCGACGTTCGTCGTCCTGTCGCCCGCCGCCGTCGCCGCCGGGTCGCCCTCGATGGTCGACTTGGCGGTCACGTCGAGGAAGGTCGCCAACGGGACCAGGTAGGACCGCAGCACCGGCTTGAGGTGCGGCGACGCCGCCCACTCGTGCTGGTACTTGGCCACCCACTGGATCGCCCGGAGCGGACGTCCCGCCCCGGCCCAGAACTCCTGCGCGGTGCCCTTGGTGAAGGTCACGCTTCCGTCCGCGGCCTGGTGCACGTCCTTGCGGCCCGAGTCGATCGCGGCCGGGTTCGCCACGGCCGTGTACATGCGGACGAAGTGCTCGCCCGCGACCGTCTCGACCTCGAACTCGCCGCGGTGCAGCAGGTGCTTCCCGTCGCCCCACGAGTCCGTGGTGGATCCGGGGTAGGCGATGTTCATCCGTCCGATGTGGACGTTCTCGCGGGTGGCGAGGAACTGCGGGTCGCCGTTCACGTCGCCGCGCGCGAGGTGCACGGGGCTGCCCGCGAGCGGCCCGGTGGACGTCCAGCGGCCGTCCTGGTCCACCACGTGGATCCGGACGTTCGCCGCGTCGGCGATGGCGGCGAGGTCGACGGTGCCGCGGTCGGTCGTGGTGAAAGCGGCGAGGGCGGCGGTGATCCGCGCGTGCTCCCTCGGCCGGTCGGTCGGCAGGCTCCGCGCGACGGCGTCGAGCGCGTTGTCGACGGGGGTGTCGTTGGCGGCCACGACCACCTCGACGCCCTGGACGTCGAGCTGCGCGCGCTGCGCGGGCTCGAAGGCCTCCTGCGGCACCGAGCTGCCCGGTGTCGTGTCCGGCACCTGCCTGCCGTTGACCCGGTCCCCGCCCGGCCGACGGCTGTCGTCGTCCTCGTCGTCGGAAGACTCGTCGTCGGACGAGTCGTCGTCCGAGGAGTCGTCGTCCGACGGCGGGCCGTCGTCCTGGTGGCCCCGCCCGTTCTGCTCGGAGTGCTCGTCGTCGGAGTCGGAGTCGTGCTCCTGCTCTTGCTCCTGCTCCACGTCGAAGTCGGTGTCCTGCGCGGCCGCCAGGTGGGCCACGGCGTCGTCCAGCGACGCCGCTCCCGAGAGCACCTCGTGCGTGCCGGGCCCGGTGACCGTCGAGAAGTCGTTCTCCTGGAGCATCCGCTGCAGGACGAGGTGGACGTCGAGTTCGGTCGCCACGCCCGCGTAGGGGCGCAGCACCTCCAGGGTCACGACGGCCTTGGCGATCGCCCGCAGCCGGTCCTGGTCCGTGGTCGCCGTCGTGACGGCGTCGCGGTAGTCGTCGAAGACGGTGTCCACCAGCGAGGGCACGTCCTCGGGGCGGTACCTGGCCGTGAGGTGGCTCGCGCCCTCGACGTCGACCGCGACGACCAAGCCGGGCGAGTCCTGGTCGGGGGCCAGCAGCGGGACGCCGCCGATCGTGATGGCGGCGACGTCGGTGCCGGACGGGTCCACGTCGGACGTCCACGGCGACGCGCCGAGGAACGACTGCTCCCACGCGGTCGCCGTGCCGATGTCGTCGACGTCGCGGACCAGCTCGGAGTACATCGCCCGGTAGCCGTCGAAGGTCAGCGGCGCCAGGGTCTCCTGGTTGGCCAGGAAGGCGAAGGCGGCGAACTCGTAGTTGGCGTCCAGGGCGCCGTCGAACCGGTCTCCCGGACGTCGGCCGAAGTCCTCCACGAGCGCGCGGTGGCCGCTGGGCTCGGCGTGCCGGGTCAGCGGCGCCAGTTCCGCCGTGATCCGGGTGGCGAACTCCTCGGCCGCGGTCCGCGGGTCCTCGTCCGCCGTCGCCGCGCGGTCCAGTTCGCGGGCGACCATGTCCAGCGTGCCGGGCAGCCGCGCGAGGTCGAACGCCGTGTCCGGTCCCGCGTCCCGCAGCGGCTGGAACCGCGGCTGCGCCAGGACCTCGAACGCCTGGACCCGCAGGTCCTCCGCGTTGTCGAGCCGGTCGACGTCGCGGGTCGCCCGGTCGAACTCGCCGAGCCACCGGTCCCGCATCGCGGGCCGGGCGGTGTGCTCGGGCGTCGTGTCCCGCTTGCCCGCCAGCGCTTCGGTGAGCACCTGGTACGCGGTGACGACGTCCTGCTCCGGCGCGAGGTCGCGGCGCGGCCGGTCGCCCTCGAAGGTCGCCGGGTCCTGCTTGAGGATCGGGTACGACAGGTACTCGGCGAGCGGGTCGAACGTCTCGTTCGCCAGCGCGTCGCCGAGCAGCGGGCCGTTGAAGCCCAGCGGGCCGTCCTCCGCGAGCGAGAGGGTCGTGAACCGCCGCCCCCACTCGGCCCGCTCGTCGGGCGAGGTGTCGGGTCGCACCACCGAGTCGGTGGTCTCCTCCAGCGACTCGGTGGCGTCCTCGCCGCCGCCGTGCACGGCCAGCGCCTGGACGACCGTGCCGGGGCCGCGGCGGGCGTCCAGGTGGTTCTGGAGGTGGTGCTGCGCCGAGACCAGGGACAGCCCGGTCACCGTGTAGTCGATCAGCACGACGTTCCGGTCGGCGGGGAGACCGCCGAGGAACTCGTCGAAGTGCGCGTCGAGCATCTCCCGCTGGACGTCGGTGAGCGGCTTGAAGTCCTCGGCGAACGCGTCGCCGAGGAAGTGGTCCGGGTCGGTGGGCCGCGGCCGGAACTGGGACAGCGGGACGGACACCGCGTCGTGGCCCCGCGACTGGAGCACGGCCATGACCGGCGCCGGGCTGCGGCCGAGGCCGACGTAGGCGAAGTCGGTGTCCGGGTAGGTGGCGGTGATCCAGTCGACGAGGTCGTTGACCGCGTCGACCACGGCCTGCTGCTCGGCGGCGAACCGGTCGCGGGACGTGTCGAGCACCAACCGGTGGAAGTCGGCGGCCTGCTCGGGGCCGAACACCGTCGGGGTGTCGGTGGTCGGTCCGGTGATCGCGTCGCCGTAGAGGATCCGCATCATCGTGTCGACGACCGGACCCGCCAGGGGGAGGGTGATCCCGCTCCCGGCCAGCCAGTCGCGCGCGGCGCGCGGCGACAGCCCGGTCGTGGTCCCCTGCTCGTCGCGGACGAGGACCAGGTCCGACGGTCCGGTCAGGTTGCTCCTGGCGACGTCGAAGCCCTGGTCCTCGTCCGAGACCCGCGCGATCTCGACGTCGGGCCGCGCGGTGCCGAGGACGGTGGCCAGCCGCGTGGACAGGGCCTGTGCCTGCTCGACGTCCGGGTTCCGGTGCAGCTGCCGCGCGACGACGGCCACGACGCCCCGGTGGCGCGCCTCCTCGTCCGGCGACGGCGACCGGTGGCCCGCGTCCACGACGGACTGGGCGCGGGCGGTCAGGTCGGCGCTGTCGGGCAGCGCGTCGACCTCGGTCTCGGCGCGGGCGAACTCGGCGTCCCACTCGGCGTGGGAGTCCTCGTCCGAGGTCTCGACCTCCGCGTAGAGGGCGTCGATGTCGAGGTCCTCGGTGATGTCCCGCGTCTGGCCCCACTGGAGCGCGGCGGCGATCTGGTCGACCGAGAACCCGCCGCTGAACAGGTTCGCCGCGTTCGGCAGGGCCACGGGCCGGAACCCGTTCCGCAGCAGCAACAACGACAACTCGGTGCTGGTGAGCAGCGACTGGTCGCCCTGGAAGGCGTGGGTGATGTGCAGCGCGCGGACCGCCTTCGCGATCGCGCGGAGCTGGTCGCGCTCGGTGGTCGCCGCGTCGAGTTCGGTCCGCAGGCGCGTGCCGATCTCGTCGACGATCGCGCGCGCGTCGGGGTGCTCGTACCCCACGGTGACGCGGTCGCCGATGTCGAGCTTGGCGATCGAGGTCGCGGGGTCGTCGAACGAGGTGACCAGCGGCCTGCCCGCGATCACCTCGGTGTGCGCGTCCGGGCTCAGCGCGGGGGCCTGCAACGGGAACGTGTTCGTCTCGGTGTCGCCGAAGGTGCGCGTGCGGCCGTTGACCGGCGGCGGGGCGGTGAGGTGCGCCGACAGGGCCTGGTGCAGCTCCAGGTGGCTGTCCCAGCCGAGCGGGCCGAGGCGGGCGGGGTCGTCGAGGTACCGCGCGAACACGTCGGCGGTGCTCCGGCTCGCACCGGGCTTCCGCTGGTCGAGGTGCGCCGCCGGGTCGTCCTTCGCGTCGCCGTGCTCCTCCGGCGGCACGACCAGGCGCCACTGGTCGGCGGTGTCCACCACGTCGGACAGCCGCGACGGCGGCCCGTCGCGGCGCGGGACGTCGACCGCGGCGTCGCGCTGCTGCCGGACGAGGTCGTCGTACCAGGTGCTCGGGCCCTTCGAGGCCTGCCCGAGGCTCGCGAGGAACGCGTCGAGGTCGAACGGGGCGGAGTCGTCGTCCTGCTCCACGTCGGGGCCGCGCGACGACCCCGCGCCCGGCGACTGGAGGTCGTCGTCGAGGGTCGTGTCGCCGTCGTTCCAGCGACCCGCACCGCGCTGCCGCTGGACCGCCCCGGAGACGAACACCTCGGCGATCTGCCTGCCCATGTCCTTGGCCTGCCGCGACAGCGTCACGTTCCGGTCGGCCAGGTCCTGCCGCACCCGGTCGACGTCGGCCGCGGTGACGTGCCCGCCGGGCCACTCGAACCGGTCGAGGTTGCTGTTGACCCACATCAGCACGTCGGTGTCGAAGTCGAGCCCGGTCCTGGTCGACGGCGCGCTCTCCTGGACCGCGTCGCCCAGCACGGTGTACGCCGTGGTGTCGGGACCCCGCTGCCCGTCGCGCTTCGGGCGGTCCTGCTCGAACGTCGCCGGGTCCTGGTCGAGGATCTTGTACGACCCGTACTGCGCCAGGTCGTCGAACACCTCTTGGCGCAGGGAGTTGCCGAGCAGCGGGCCCTTGTCGCCGAGCGGGCCGGTGTCCCCCAACGAGAACGCGGTGAACTTCGACGCCCAGTCCTGCCGGTCGGCCGCGCGCCCGGTGTCCCAGATCCGTTCCCACAGGCCCTGGAACGCGGTCTCGGGATCGGTGGCCGCGTGCACGGTCTTGCCCAGGTTCCCGCTGTCGATGTCCTGGTGCATGGCGACGGCGTGCACGACCACGTCCGGCTTGCCGTGCGACGCGAGGTACTGCTGGAGGTAGTACTGGGCCGAGACCAGCGACAGGCCCTTCTGGGTGTAGTCGATCAGCACGACGTCGCGGTCGGCGGGCAGATCACCCAGGAACTCGTCGAAGTGCGCGTCCACCATCGCCCGCTGCTCCGGTGTGAGCGACGGGACGTCGGAGTCCTGCACCTTGTAGGACCCGATGAGGATCGAGTTCGGGTCGTCCGGGGCGGGCCGGAAGTTCGACAACGGGATCGACACGGCGTCGTAGCCCTTGCCCTGCAACGCCGCCACGACCGCGGCGGGGCTGCGGCCGAGCCCGACGTAGGAGAAGTCCCGCGACGGGTAGGTCTCGGTCACCCAGTTCGCCATCCGGTCGACCGCGTCCACCACGCCCTGCTGCTCGCGCGCGTGCTTGTCGGCGGCCGTGTCCAGGAGCAACTGCCGGAAGTCGGCCGCGTCGTCGACGCCGAACACCCGGACGTCCCGATCCCCGCCACCGAGGTTCGCGTCGTACAGGATCGGGATCAACGAGTCGACCAGGCCGCCGCCGACCCTCGGCACCTCGATCCCGCTGTCCGCCAACCACTTCCGCGCCACGACCGGCGTCAGGCCGACCGTGGTGTCCTCGTCCACGCGGATCCGCACGAACTCCGACGGCTGGTTCGGCAGGTCGGTCAGCACGCCCTTGTCGTTCGGCTGCCACCGCCGATCGCGCTCGGCCGGGTTCGACGGGTCCGGCTGGAAGGAGGCCAGCCGCTCCGCGACCGACGGGGTGCCGCCGGTCCCACCGAACCGCGAGGGGCCACCGTCCCGCGACCCGCCACCCGACCGGGTGTCCGTCCGGTCGGAGTCCGCCTGGTCCGCGTCCGACTGGTCCGAGTCGCGGTCCTGGTCCGCGGTCGTGTTCGGGCGGCCGGAGTTGCCGGGATCCTGGTCGTCGTCCGAATCCGAGTCCGAATCGGAGTCGGAGTCGGAGTCGGAGTCGGAGTCGGAGTCGGAGTCCGACTCGTCCTCGGTGTCGGTGTCGGTGTCGGTGTCCTGGACGTCCTCGGCGGGCGGAGTGGCCTCCAGGACCGCCTCGGACAGCACGTCGTACGCGGTGATGTCGCCGCCGTTGTCGACATCGCGCCGCGGCCGGTCCTGGTCGAACGTCGTCGGGTCCTGGTCCAGGATCTTGTACGAGCCGTACTGCGCCAGGTCGTCGAAGACCTCCTGGCGGAACGAGTTGCCCAGCACCGGACCCTGCTCGCCCAACGGCCCCGCGGTCCCCAGGGACACCGCGGTGAACTTCGTGCCCCAGTCCTGTCGACTGGCAGCCCGACCGGTGTCCCAGACGGACTCCCACAGCCGCTGGAACGTCGACCCCGGATCGGTCGCCGCGTGCACCGTCTTGCCGAGTTTGCCGGTGTCGATGTCCTGGTGCATCGCCACCGCGTGCACCGCCATGTCCGGCCCGTGCCGCTCGGCGAGGTACTGCTGGAGGTAGTACTGCGCCGACACCAGGGACAAGCCCTTTTGCGTGTAGTCGATCAGCACGACGTCACGGCCGGGCGGGAGGTCGCCCAGGAACTCGTCGAAGTGCGCGAACACCATCGCCCGCTGCTCCGGCGAAAGCGACGGAACATCGGAGTCCTGGATCTTGTACGACCCGATCAGGATCGAATTCGGGTCGTCCGGAGCAGGCCGGAAGTTCGACAACGGCACCGAAACCGCGTCGTGGCCCTTGCCCTGCAACGCCGCCACCACGGCAGCCGGGCTACGACCGAGACCGACGTACGAGAAGTCCTCCGAGGGATAGGTCTCGACGACCCAGTCCGCCATCCGGTCGACCGCGTCCACCACGTCCTGCTGGCTCTGCACGAGCTTGTCCGCCGTGGCGTCCCGCAGCATCTGGTGGAACTGGTTCGCGTCGTCGATGTCGAGCACGCGAACCTCACGGCTCGCCGGATTCCCGTCGTACAGCACGGAGATCAGCGACTCGAACACGCCGCTGTTCACCCGCGGCACGGTGATCCCGCTGTCCGCCATCCACTTCCGCGCCACGACCGGCGTCAGGCCGACCGTGGTGTCCTCGTCCACGCGGATCCGCACGAACTCCGACGGCTGGTTCGGCAGGTCGGTCAGCACGCCCTTGTCGTTCGGCTGCCACCGCCGATCGCGCTCGGTGAAGTCCGCCGGGTCCGGCTGGTAGGACGCCAACCGCTCCTCGACCGTCCGGGTGTCGACCACCTCGGCCGTGCTCTCCGCGTCGAAGAACTCGTCTGTGTCGCTGTCCTCGTCGGTGTCGACGTCGACCGGCGGCGCTTCGGTGGTGACGTCGTCGTCCAGGCTCGGGCCGCTGTTCGACGGACCCGCGCCCGCCGTCTGGAGGTCGTCCTCCCAGGTCCCGTCGTCGACCCGCGCACCACCTCGACCACGCGCGATGTCGCCCGAGACGACGACCTCGGCGATCATCCGGCCCATGTCCTTCGCGTGCCGCGACAGCGTCACGTTCCGGTCGGCCAGGTCCTTCCGGATGTCCGCCAGTTCCTCGGCGGTGATGTGCCCGCCGTCCCACTTCACCCGGTCGATGTTGTGGTTGACCCACTGGAGCAGGTCGGTGTCGAAGTCGAGCACCGCCCGAACCGGCGTGGAGGTCTCCTGCACCGCTTCGGACAGGACCTCGTAACCGGTGATGTCGTCGCCGTTGTCGACGTCCCGACGCGGCCGGTCCTGCTCGAACGTCGTCGGGTCCTGGTCCAGGATCTTGTACGAGCCGTACTGCGCCAGGTCGTCGAAGACCTCCTGGCGGAACGAGTTGCCGAGCACCGGGCCCTTGTCGCCCAACGGCCCCGTGTTCCCCAGGGACACCGAGGTGAACTTCGACGCCCAGTCCTGCCGGTCGGTCGCCCGGCCGGTGTCCCACACCGACTCCCACAGGCCCTGGAAAACGGTCTCGGGGTCGGTGGCCGCGTGGACGGTCCTGCCCAGGTTCCCGCTGTCGATGTCCTGGTGCATCGCTACCGCGTGCACCGCCATGTCGGGTCCATGGCGCTCGGCGAGGTACTGCTGCAGGTAGTACTGCGCCGAGACGAGCGACAGACCCTTCTGCGTGTAGTCGATCAGCACCACGTCGCGGCCGGGAGGCAGATCGCCCAGGAACTCGTCGAAGTGCGCGAACACCATCGCCCGCTGCTCCGGCGAAAGCGACGGGACGTCGGAGTCCTGGATCTTGTACGACCCGATCAGGATCGAGTTCGGGTCGTCCGGCGCGGGACGGAAGTTCGACAGCGGGATCGACACGGCGTCGTGGCCCTTGCCCTGCAACGCCGCCACGACCGCGGCGGGGCTGCGTCCGAGCCCGACGTAGGAGAAGTCCTCCGAGGGATAGGTCTCGGTGACCCAGTCGGCCATCGTGTCGACGGCGTCCACGACGTCCTGCTGGCCGCGCACGTACTTGTCGGCGGTGGCGTCCCGCAGCATCTGGTGGAACTGGTTCGCGTCGTCGATGTCCAGCACCCGGACATCGCGGCTCGCCGGATTCCCGTCGTACAGCACGGGGATCAGCGACTCGAACACGCCGCTGTTCATCCGGGGGACGGTGATGCCGTTGTCGGCCAACCACTTCCGCGCCACGACCGGCGTCAACCCGACCGTGGTGTTCTCGTCGACCCGGATCCGCACGAACTCCGACGGCTGGTTCGGCAGATCCGTCAGCACACCATCGGCGTTCGGCTGCCACCGCCGATCGCGTTCCGCGGGGTTCGACGGGTCCGGCTGGTAGGACGCCAACCGCTCCTCGACCGTCTGGTCGGGCACGTCCTGGAACACGTCGGAGTCGTCGTCGGAGTCTGACTCCGAATCGGACCCGTTCTCCGCGTCCTGGAACTGGGTGTCGCTGTCGGTGTCCGCGTTCGACGGACCGGCACCAGGAGTCTGGAGATCGTTCTCCCAACTCCCGTCATCGGGCCGCGCACCGCCCCGACCACGCGCGATGTCGCCCGAGACGACGACTTCGGCGATCATCCGACCCATGTCCTTCGCGTGCCGCGACAGCGTCACGTTCCGGTCGGCCAAGTCCTTCCGGATGTCCGCCAGTTCCTCGGCGGTGATGTGCCCGCCGTCCCACTTCACCCGGTCGATGTTGTGGTTGACCCACTGGAGCAGGTCGGTGTCGAAGTCGAGTGCGTGCGTGGTCGTGGTCGAGGGATTGCTCTCCTGGACCGCGTCGCCCAGCACGGTGTACGCCGTGGTGTCCGGACCCTGGGTGACGTCCCGCCGGGGACGGTCCTGGTCGAACGTCGTCGAGTCCTGGTCCAGGATCTTGTACGACCCGTACTGCGCCAGATCGTCGAAGACCTCCTGGCGGAACGAGTTGCCCAGCACCGGACCCTTGTCGCCGAGCGGGCCGGTGTCCCCCAGCGAGAACGCGGTGAACTTCGAGTTCCAGTCCTGCCGGTCGGTCGCGCGCCCGGTGTCCCAGATCCGCTCCCACAGGCCTTGGAGGGCGGTTTGGGGGTCGGTGGCCGCGTGCACGGTCTTGCCCAGGTTGCCGCTGTCGATGTCCTGGTGCATGGCGACGGCGTGCACCGTCATGTCCGGACCGTGCCGCTCGGCCAAGTACTGCTGCAGGTAGTACTGCGCCGAGACCAGGGACAAGCCCTTTTGCGTGTAGTCGATCAACACGACGTCACGACCGGGCGGCAGATCGCCCAGGAACTCGTCGAAGTGCGCGAACACCATCGCCCGCTGCTCCGGCGAAAGCGACGGGACGTCCGACTCCTGCACCTTGTACGACCCGATCAAGATCGAGTTCGGGTCGTCCGGGGCAGGCCGGAAGTTCGACAGCGGGATCGACACGGCGTCGTGGCCCTTGCCCTGCAACGCCGCCACCACGGCGGCCGGGCTCCGACCCAGGCCCACGTAGGAGAAGTCCTGCGACGGGTACGTCTCGGCGACCCAGTTCGCCATCTGGTCGACCGCGTCCACCACGTCCTGCTGGCCCCGCACGTGGGTGTCGGCGGCCGTGTCCAAGAGCATCTGGCGGAAGTCGGCCGCGTCGTCGATGCCGAACACCCGGACGTCGCGGTTCCCACCACCGAGGTTCGCGTCGTAGAGGGTCGGGATCAGCGACTCGACCAGGCCCCCGCCGCCGCGCGTGGGCAGCACGATCCCGTTGTCCGCCATCCACTTGCGGGCCATCACGGGCGTCAGGCCGACCGTGGTGTCCTCGTCCACCCGGATCCGCACGAACTCCGACGGCTGGTTCGGCAGGTCCGTCAGCACGCCCTTGTCGTTCGGCTGCCACCGCCGGTCCTGCTCGGCGAAGTTCGTCGGGTCGGGCCGGTAGGACGCCACCCGCTGCGCGACGGACGGGGTGCCGTTCGGGGTGACGTCCGTGTCGGTGTCCGGACCGCGGGTCGGGCTGTCGGGACGGGTGTCCGTCGACCCCTGGTCGCGGTCCTGGTCCGCGGTTGTGTCCTGGTCGACGGCCTGGTCCGTGTCCTGGTCGTCGTCGGAGTCCGACTCGGAATCGGAATCCGAGTCGGAGTCGGAGTCGGAGTCGTTGGTGGAGTCGTCGTCCGACTCGGAGTCCGAGTCGCGGCCGGGATCGGGATCCGGTGCGCCCTCGGCGGTCTGCGAGGTCTCCTGGACCGCCTCGGACAGCACGTCGTAGCCCGTGATGTCACCGCCGTTGTCGACGTCCCGACGCGGCCGGTCCTGCTCGAACGTCGTCGGGTCCTGGTCCAGGATCTTGTACGACCCGTACTGCGCCAGGTCGTCGAAGACCTCTTGGCGGAACGAGTTCCCGAGCACCGGACCCTTGTCGCCCAACGGACCGGTGTCACCCAGGGAGACCGCGGTGAACTTCGAGTTCCAGTCCTGGCGGTCCGCCGCACGGCCGGTGTCCCACACCGACTCCCACAGCCGCTGGAACGTCGACCCCGGATCCGTCGCCGCGTGCACCGTCTTGCCCAGGTTGCCGCTGTCGATGTCCTGGTGCATGGCGACGGCGTGCACCGTCATGTCCGGACCGTGCCGCTCGGCGAGGTACTGCTGCAGGTAGTACTGCGCCGACACCAGGGACAAGCCCTTTTGCGTGTAGTCGATCAACACGACGTCGCGACCGGGCGGCAGATCACCCAGGAACTCGTCGAAGTGCGCGAACACCATCGCCCGCTGGTCGTCGTTCAACGACGGGACATCGGAGTCCTGCACCTTGTACGACCCGATCAGGATCGAGTTCGGGTCATCCGGCGCGGGCCGGAAGTTCGACAGCGGAATCGACACGGCGTCGTGGCCCTTGCCCTGCAACGCCGCCACCACGGCGGCCGGGCTCCGACCCAGGCCCACGTAGGAGAAGTCCTGCGACGGGTACGTCTCGGTCACCCAGTTCGCCATCTGGTCGACCGCGTCCACCACGTCCTGCTGACCCTGCAGGTGCTTGTCCGCCGTGGCGTCCCGCAGCATCTGGTGGAACCGGTTCGCGTCGTCGATGTCGAGCACGTGCACGTCGCGGCTCGCCGGGTTGCCGTCGTACAGCACGGGGATCAGCGACTCGAACACGCCGTTGTTCACCGGAGGCACGGTGATCCCGCTGTCGGCCAACCACTTCCGCGCCACCACCGGCGTCAACCCGACCGTGGTGTCCTCGTCCACCCGGATCCGCACGAACTCCGACGGCTGGTTCGGCAGATCCGTCAGCACACCCTCGGCGTTCGGCTGCCACCGCCGATCGCGCTCGGCGAAGTTCGCCGGGTCCGGCTGGTAGGACGCCAACCGCTCCTGGACGGTGCGCTCCGGCGCGTCGACGAACACGTCGGAGTCGTCGTCGGAATCCTCGTCCTGGGACTCGTCGGAGTCCTCGGCGAGCGCCCGCGCGACCTCGTCCGGGTTGTCGAAGTACGGGTTCTCGTCGAGGTCGTCATCGGTCGTGAC
Organism: Umezawaea sp. NPDC059074; assembly: GCF_042738955.1. Classification (NCBI taxonomy): domain Bacteria; kingdom Bacillati; phylum Actinomycetota; class Actinomycetes; order Pseudonocardiales; family Pseudonocardiaceae; genus Umezawaea; species Umezawaea sp. NPDC059074. The sequence continues at coordinate 114,523 of NZ_JBHYHC010000002.1, read as the reverse complement.
GTCGTCGTCGAGGTCGACGCCCGCCGGGACCTGGACGGACGGGACCGACGGGGTGCCGGTCGTCGCGTCGTCGACGACGAAGTCGGTCTCCAGGCTACCCGCGCCCAGGGGCGGAGCCGTCCACGGGCCGTGGCCGCGGGTGACGTCGGCGACCATCGCGTGCACGGCGGTGTAGTCGGGCTGCTGCTCGGGATCCGCGTTCTGGACGGCCTTGTGGATCTCGAACGCCACCAGCACGCGGTCCTGGTTGCGCTTGCGGACCTCCTGCGCCCGCACGGGGTTCGCGCCGCGGTACGGCATCGGCGGCTGAGCGCCCGCCCGGTTGAGCAGGCCTTCCGCCTCGACCAGCAGCTTGACGCCGTTCTTGCTCTTGCCGACGACCTTGTCGGCCTTGACCACGTCGCGGATCCGCTTGCCCTGGTCGTCGAACCGCCGCCTGCCCCGGTCCATCGCCAGCTTCGCGCCGATGGTCAACGGCGGAGCGGACGTGATGTCGGCGCGCTTGCCGTCGGGCTCGAGGTGGGTCTTGGCGTCGACGAACTCGTCGGTGTCCGACTCGACGTCGGAGTTGGAGTCGAAGTCGGAAGCCGAGTCGACGTCCGTCTGGTCGCCCCGGTCCGGCTCGACGTCCGTCTCGGCGTCCTCCGACCAGAGCCCCGGCTTGGCGTCCTCGTCCACGGGCGGCGGCGTGACCGCGGCGGCCGCGTTCTCGTCGACGCCGGTCGACGGGGGCGCGACCTCCGTCGGCGCCTTGGGCGTGTCCACCGCGGTGTCCACGGCCGGGCCCGAGGTGGAGGTGGTCGTGGTCGACGGCGCGGTGGGGGGCGGCACGGACGACGACACCGACGGGCCGTTGGTGGACGTCGAGGTCGTGCTGACCGCGGGCTTCGGCGTGCTCGACGGCGGGGTGTTCGACTGCCCGCTGTTCGACTGCCCCGTGTTCGTCTGCGAGTTCGTGGTGCTCGGGCTGTTCGACGGCGTGGTCGTCGTGGTGGTCGTCGTGTTCGAGGTCGTCGTGGTGTTCGACGACACGGCGGGGTTCTGACCGGGCGTCTGCTGCGGGGTCTGACCGGTGGTGACGGTCGTCTGGGGCGCGACCGGTGGTGGCGTGACGGGCGTGTCGGTCTCCGTCGTCACGTCCGACGGGGCCCGCACCTCCGTCGGCACCGGCGGAGCCTCGGTCGAGGTGTGCGAGTCCACAGTGGATGACGTGTTCGGCGTGTTCTGCGTCGACGTGGGGCTCGACGTGACGGGGGTGTTCGTCTGCGTCGAGTTCGGGTTGGGCGCGTTCGTCGCGGTGGCCACGGGAGGCGGCGTCGTGCCCTGCGGCGGGCCCGGCACCTGCGTCGTGACGGAAGGCGGTGCCACCGGGGGCGGGACCGACGTCACCGTGGAGTCCACAGTGGACGACGGGACCTCGACGGGCGCACCGTGCTTGTCCACGAACTTGTCGATCGCGCTCGGCGAAGGCGTGGTGTTGGTCGACGTGTTGGCAGGCGTGTTCGACGTCGAAGCCGGGGTGCTGCTCGGCGTGTTCTGCGAACCAGGCGTGTTCGTAGGCGTGTTGGTCGGCGTGTTCGTCGCCGACGACGGCCCGTTCGTGGACGTGCTCGGCCCATTGGTCGAAGTGCTGGGCCCATTGGTCGACGTGGCCGGAGCGTTGGTCGAGGTGCTCGGCGCGTTCGTGGACGTGCTGGGCGAGTTCGTGGACGAACTCGGCGTGTTGGTCGACGAGCCCGGCGTGTTCGTGGACGAACCCGGCGTATTGGTCGACGAACCCGGCGTGTTCGTGGACGAGCCCGGCGTGTTGGTCGACGAACCCGGCGTGTTGCTGGACGAGCCCGGCGTGTTGGTCCCGGTCTGCCCCGGAGGGGGCGTGCTGGTCTGCGACCCGTTGACACCGCCCGGCGTAGTGCTCGGGGACCCCGGAGTGTTGCTGGGCGCACCCGGAGTGTTGCTCGGAGCGCCGGGGGTGTTGCTCGGAGCACCCGGAGTGTTGCTGGGAGCCCCAGGCGTATTGCCAGGCGCACCAGGGGTGTTGCTCGGCGCGCCAGGCGTGTTGCTGGGAGCACCTGGAGTATTGCTGGGGCCGCCGGGCGTGTTGGTCGGAGCGCCAGGCGTATTGCTAGGCCCACCAGGAGTGTTGCTCGGAGCGCCAGGCGTATTGCTAGGCCCGCCAGGGGTATTGGTCGGCGCGCCAGGGGTGTTGCTGGGTCCACCGGGCGTGTCGCTCGGTGCGCCGGGTGTGTTGCCGGGGCCGCCGGGAGTGTTGGTGTTGCCCGTGTTGCCCGTGTTGCCCGTGTTGCCGCCGCCGGTGTTGCTCGCGCCGTTGCCGCTGCCGGGGTTGCCTCCGCCGACGGTGTTGCCGTTCGGTCCACTTTGGACCGGCGAGTCGGGGGACGGGGTGCCCTTGATGTCGTTGGCGGGGTTGGGTTTCGCGTCGCCGCCGGTGTTCGTGATGTCCGACGGGATGTCGATGGAGCCCTTGCCGTCGCCGTCGATGTTGATGCTGCCGGGGCCGTTGAGCTTCTCCTGCTTGAGGCGTTCGTCGCGCTCGTGCTTCCAGTTGTGCAGTGCCGTGGTGCCCGCGCCGGAGACGGCGCCGTTGAGCATGCCCTTCCAGATGTCGCCGGGGTCGCCGCCCTCGGGGATCGTGATCGCGCCGACGAAACCCTCGGTGAGCATCTCGATGGTGCCCGACGTGATCGGCTTGCCCATCCAGCCCGGCTTGAAGTGGCCTACGCCGCCGCCGAGGAGGCCCGCGAAGGCGCCCGCCGCCGCGCCGTACTTGAACGAGTTGAGGGTGTCGTCCCAGTCCCACTTCTTGTCGCTCTCGATCTTCTGCCAGATCTGGACGATCGCGTCCTCGTAGACCTCCTCGAAGCCCTCCTCCAGGGCCTGCTGGGTCATCTCGCTGATGATCTTGCCGATGGCCTTGGTGACCGACTCCACGGTGATCGTGTTGACGGCCTTGCCGAGGAAGTTGGAGCTGGTGCGGATGACGACCTGGAGCGCCTTGGCGATCCACTCGGCGAAGCGCGAGAAGATCAGCTTCACGACGCCCTGCATCATCCCGACGAACGGCCCGATCAACGGCCACTCGAAGGGGTCCACCCACATGCGGATGATCTCGGTCGCGGCGAAGACCATCTGCACGATCATCGAGATCTTGGCGCCCTGGACGTTGAGCGAGTAGCCCCGCGCCATCTCCGCGAGGTCGCGGGCGCCCTTCCCGTAGAAAGCGGGCTGTTCCGCCAGCTTCTCGCCGTAGCGCCAGAAAGCGCGACCGACGGTGGGGTCGACGTGGTTCATCACGTCCTGCAGCGCGATGACGAGACCGTCGACCACGCCGTCCAGGTCCTCGGCGGCCGCGTCGAGGGCCTCCGAGATCTGCCAGATGTCGCCCTCGAGGCCGGGGGGCCAGTCACCGCCGGCGAGGATCCACAGGATCCAGTTGAGGTCTTCCGGGAAGAGCATGTTGCCGTGGACGGCCATCAGCCGCTCCCCCCGGCACGGCGGGAACCGGATCGGGGCGCGTGCCCCAACCTGGTTCCCGCCTGACTCATGTCACTGCTTTCGCTCGATGCCTAGTGGCGCACGTGGTGACCGCCGCCGTCGTTCCCGCCTCCGCCGCCGCCACCGCCGTTCCCGCCGGGGTTCGGCACCTGGTTGGGCGGTAGCCCACCACCGCCTCCGTGGCCCCCGAGGGGCGGGAGTCCGTCGCTCAGGTACTTGTCGAGGCCGTCGGCCATGTCCGTCGTGTCGTCGTCGGCGCTCTTGAACGCCCGCGCCATGTTCGTCACGCCGTACCCGGTGGCGATGGTGCTGTCCATGACGCCCCGGACGCCCTCGTCCCAGTCCTTCACGTCACCGGACCACTTGGCGTAGAACTCGCGGCCGCCCTTGTCGTCCCCGAACACGGCGGGGTCGATCAGGTTCACCTGGCCGTAGAGCCGGGAGAGGATCTCGAACTGCTTGCGGCCCTGCGCGTCGATCCCGTCGGCCGCGCGGAACAAGCCCTCGACGTTGACCCAGTTGACTTCGCTGCTCGGCATCGGCGTCCCCTATCCCTCGTTGAGACCGCGGAAGAAGACGCCGTCCTCGGGGTTCTCCGGGAACATCCGGTCGATGTCGAGCTTGCCCGGCTCCTTGCCGCGCATCGACATGCCCGGCGGCATCATCGGTTCCATCAGTTCGACCAGTTCCTCGCGGGCCATCGTCTGCGCCTTGCGCACGGTGTCGCGCACCACGGCCGCGAGTTCCGCGGGCGCCATGTTCTTGTAGGCGTTGGTCGGGAACGCCACACCGGTGATCTGGCCGTGGGTGTCGACGGTCGCCGAGACGACGTTGCGCGGAGCGGTGGCGGTCGACGACATCTCGGCCATCTTCGCCTGCATCTCGCGCAGGTCCGCGCGCTTCTGCCGGTACTCGGCGAGGGTCTGCTCGAGCTGGTCTTGCAGCGACGACGACATGACGACTCCTCACCGGAGGACCAACGGGATAACAGCCAGTAAAGAACCTGGTCCGAAGCTTAAGCAAGTGACCTGACACACCTGTGCCCGGCCCGACAACGCCCCCTGCCCTAATCACCACCCGTGCATGTCGATCACCCGACGGAGGCTAGTCCCTGACCGACGGGGCTGCCATTCACGGCCGCGGGCGGCAGGTCCGCCACGGCCAGCGTGCGCGACGCGGCGGTCCTGGCGAGCCTGCGCGCGAGCTGGAACGCCGGGTAGACGGTCTCCCGGTCGGACGTGTCGGTCAGCCGCGCCAGGACGGCGTCGCGCACCTCGTCCGGCACCTCGTGGCCGCGCCGGACCAGTTCCCGCACGGCCAGCTCGGCCAGCTCGTCCACCGAGTACGTGGCGAGGTCCCAGCCCTCCAGGAAGCAGTCCGCGAGCGTTTGCACCTGCTGGAACAGCGGCACCAGCCGGGTGTGGTCGCCGACCAGGACGACCACCGGGTCGGCGGGCGAGCGCTGCATCAGCGCGACCATCGTCTCGACCACCTCGAGTGCGTGGTCGGGGTCCAGGTCGCCGTCCACGTCGACCACGAGCACCCCGCCCTGGGCGTCGGCGAACGCGGTCGCGACCAGGCTCTCCGCCTGTCCGGGCCACTGCGACACCAGGTCGGAGGCCACGGACGTGCGGACCACGTGGCCGACGCGCACCAGCCCGAGCTCCGAGAGCGCCTGCGCGTACAGGCGGGCGACCTCGGTGCGGCCGCTGCCGCGCTTGCCACCGATCACGACGTTGGCGGAGTTGCCGAGGACCTGGTTGTTCTTCTTGGTCGTGGCCAGGCGCACCAGGTTCGTGCCCGCGGCCTCCCGGATGGACGCCTGCCCCACGAGACCGTGGAACTTCTTCCAGCTCAGGCTGTTCTGCACGGCCGCGACGGGGTCCACCGCGTCGCCGCCGACCTGGGCGGGCGCGGTGTCCATCGTGGTCTGGAGCACGTCGATCTCGGACTGGAGGTCGGCCGCGGTGAGGCGGTTCATCTCCGAGTCCTTCGACGGCGGGGCCATCGCCAGGCGCGACGCCTGGTTGTTGACCATCGCCTCGAACAGCTTTCGGGCCACACGACCGTTACCGAACGTGGAGTTCTTCGGCACCCGTTCGAAGTACTCGGTCAGCGCCTGGAGGCCGTCCTCGGTCATCTCGTAGTAGTGCTTGCGGCACAGCCCGAGGGTGATCGTGACCAGCTCGTCGACGCTGTAGTTGGGGAATTCGATCGTTCGGGTGAACCTGGACGCCAGACCGGGGTTGGACTCCAGGAACTGCTCCATCAGCTCGGAGTACCCGGCGACGATGACCACGATGGACTCGCGCTGGTCCTCCATGATCTTCATCAGCGCGTCGATGGCCTCCTGGCCGAAGTCCGGGCCGGAACCGCCCGAGCCCGCGGACAGGGTGTACGCCTCGTCGATGAACAGCACGCCGCCGATGGCCTTGGTGACCACCTCGGTGGTCTTGATGGCCGTGGAGCCGATGTACTGGCCGACGAGGTCCGCGCGCGCGACCTCGACCATGTGGCCCTTGGACAGCACGCCCAGCTCGGCGAGCACGGTGCCGTAGAGGCGGGCGACCGTGGTCTTACCGGTACCGGGAGGACCGGCGAAGACGAGGTGCCGGGACATGGGGGGCATCGGGAGCCCCATCTCCTTGCGCACCTGGGACATCTTGATCAGGTTGATCAGCCCGGTGACCTCGCGCTTCACCCCGTGCAGGCCGACGAGGACCTCCAGCTCGGCCAGCGGGCCGGACAGCGGGACGTCCGACTGGGCCTCCTGCGCCGGGGCCGGTGCGGACGCCTCGCGGTCGGCGGCGCGCTCGCTCACGGCCGCGGCGACCGACGCGTGCCGGGGCTGCTCGGCCCGCGCCACCGCGGGCTCCTCGATCGTCACGCGGTCCTCGCCGAAGCGCCGCACGTCGGTGCCGCGGGACTCCTTCACCACGCACCGGCTCAGCAGCACCGGCTCGGCGGTGTCCAGGCTGATGCCGTCCTCGCCGCTGCCGACCACCTCGCAGCCCGTCAGCGTGCCGCCCGCGCCCGAGGCGAAGTTCACGCCCGTGCGCTTGGACGACATCACCCGGCACCGCGTCAACGTCGCCGTCGTGCCGGACCCCAGGTCCACGCCGTGGCCGGACGCGCCGACGAACTCGCTGTCCTGCATGGAGAACTGGGTGTCCGCCGCGCGCAGCCCGCCGCCGCGCACGAGCAGCGACGTGAGAGACGCGCGCACGCCGCCCGCGAACGAGATCGCGGCCTCGGCGGTCGACTTGATCCGCATGTCGGAGGCGTCCACCGAGGACCCCTCGGAGACGTCCAGCGCCGTGGCGCCGGTCGAGTCGATCTCGGTGTCGGCCAGCCGGATCACGCTCTTGCCGACGATGACGAGGCCGGGACCCTTGTTCCCGACCACGCGCAGCCCGGAGAACACGGGCTTCGACTCCGCTCCCACGTGGACGGCGGTCTGGCTGATCCCGTTGACCGACAGGCGGTCGAACCGGGGCGAGCTGCCCTCGTCCACGGCGACCGCGACCGGCGACCCGCTGACCTCGCAGTCGGTGAACCGGGGCGCGGACCCGCCGTTGACCTGGATCGCGTTGCGCCCGACACCGGAGAACTCGCAGCCGGTGAACACCGGCTCCGAGGCGCCCGCGATGTGCGCGGACTGCACGGCGGCACCGTCGAACTTGGAGTCCGAGATGACGACCTTGCCCTTGCTCATCAGGTACAGGTCGACGTTCTGGCTGCCGGTCACGGTGAGCCGCGACAGCGTCAGCCTGCCCTGCTGCTCGGCCACGACGGCGGGCTTGGCCGCGCCGGTGATCTCGCACTGCTCGGCCACGATGGACCCCGCGCCGTTGACGCAGATCCCGTTGCCCTGCGGGCGGGTGATCACGCAGCGGCGCAGCACCATGGCCCCGCGCTCGGTCGCGACGACCGCGGAGGAGCCCGCGTCGATGATCTGGGTGTCCTCGATGGTGCTGACCGACGGCGAGGACGTGACGACGCCCGCTCCCCCGGTGCTGGTCACCTTGCACCCGCGCAGCGCCACCGCGCCGGTGCCGCGGGCGTACATCGTGGCCCAGGAGGTGCCGCCGACCTCGCAGTGGTCGAACGCCACCTCTCCGCGGACCACGTCGACCCCGGCGAGCTGGGTGTCCTCGCAGCGCAGGATCAGACCGTTGAGCTGCACGGCCTCCGCGCTCGCGACGAGCACGGAGCCCTGCTTCGCGACGACCTCGACAGTGCCGTTGCCACCCTCGGCGCTGAGCGTCACGAGCTTGTTGACGACCAGGTTCTCCTCGTACCGGCCGGGCGCGATGGTGATCATCGCGCCGGGCAGCGCGTTGCCGAGCGCGGCGCCGATGGACGCGAACGCGCCCGGCCGATCGCCCGCGACGACGAGCAGCTGTCGATTCATCGGTCCACCAATCCCTACGCCAAGCCGGGCAATGCGCCGAAACGTTCCGCCGAGGCGGGGTTGACCTGGACCGACGGCGAGCCGTCCGCCCACTGCTCGAGCTGCCTGCGCAACGAGTTCAGCGCCAACTCGTCGAGCGAGATGCGGTTCTGGTCGACGCGTCCGTCGGCGTCGATCTCGACCGCGGTCAACTCGCGGAGCAGGATCTGGCCTCGGCCGCCGCCCGCTTCCGGCTCGGTCATCTCCAGCACCTTGAAGCTGGTGCCGGGCACGAACAGCACGCGCTCCTGCACGCCGTCCGCGGCTTCCAGGAGCCGGGTGCGGCGGGCCGTCATGGACCACACGAGCACGTCCACCTCGCCCGCGGGCTCGGCGGGCGGAGCGGTCATCGCGTGCAGGAAGCCCCACTCGGTGACCAGCTTGTGGTCGCGGTAGAGGTCCCACTGGCCGGGCGTGGGCGAGGCGGTGAACACCGCGGGGCCGCGGTGCGAGGGCAGGCGGCTCAGGCCGGACACCACGCAGCGGGCGAACGGCACGTGCGGGCCGTTCGCGGCGGTGCGCAGGGCCTCGTCGACCGCCTTGCCGCGGACGGTCAGGTAGAGCTGCACGGCCACCGCGTCGGTGAGGACCTCGGCGGAGCCGCGCGACAGCGCGCCCTGGAAGCCGGGGTGCTCGGACAGGATGCGGGCGACGGAGTTCGTCATCGTGCCGAACTCCGTGGCCAGCGTGCGGCGCAGCCAGGCGCGCTCGTCCTCGATGCCGCGCTTGGGCAGCAGGCCCGTCGCCTCCGGCGGGGGCACGGGCTGCAGGCGGGCGATCTTGGGAGCGGCCTGCTCGGCCGGGGCGGCCGGTTCGGGCTCCGGCTCGGCGGCGGCTTCCGGCTCGGTGGGCTCGACGGTCTCGGCGGCGGGCTCCGGGACGTCCGGAACGGGCTCCGTGACGGGCGGCGCCACCGGGGCCGAGGCCGCGGGCGTGAACTCCACCGGCGTGTACTCGGCCGGGGCGGGGGGCTCGGCGGGGCCGAGGTCGACCGACGACGATTCGAGCGACGGCGGCGCGACCGGGGCCGACCCGAGGCCCGGCGGCCGGACCGGGGCGTCGAAGACGACCGGCGCGGACTCCGTCATCGGCGGCCCGACGGGAGCGGACGGGGGCATCGGGGGCGTGGGCGGGAACTCCACCAGGTCCGCCACCGGCATCCCGACCGGCGGGGTCAGCGGGGCGTGGTCGCCGAAGTCCACCGGGGCGGACAGCTGCGCGCTCTCGTAGCGCGGGGCCTCGATCTCGGCGGGCGCCGACGGGGCCGACACCTCGCGGAACGACGAGGGCGCCTCGGTGGGGGCGGGCAGCGCCGCGATCGACGGGGGCAGCGCGGCGTAGGACGCCTGCGCGCTGATCTCGAAGATCCCGGCGGACGACTTGGTGTCCGCGAACCCGGACGCCACGTGCGAGAAGGTGGGCTTGGCCTGCTCGTTCAGCACGGACCGCGCGCTGAGCACCCGGCTCATCGTGCGCACCGAGTTGTCGAGCCGCTGGGCGAGGTCGCCCGCGAGGTACTCCATGCGGTCGAGGTCGGCCTCGGTGTCCGCCTCGAACATCAGGTTGTGGGTGGCCGGGTCGGTCGGCACCGACCGGATCGCCTCGACGTTGGCCGTCGCGGCGGGCGGGCGGACCAGCAGACCGGACTGGACGACCTCCACCACGGCGTCGACCGAGTACCAGTAGACGCCGGGCGAGATCATCTGGCCGCCGGGGATGGGCGCGCGGTGCGTCACCACGGACGGCACCTTGGGCGGCTCGTTCTCCGAGCCGCGCGGCCGGTAGGACATCTCCCGCGCGTAGGCGTGCCAGCCGAGGCTGCCGTCCGGGCGGACGGTGAAGATCTCCGGCGCGACGGCGGGGCCGATCGGCATTCCCGCGTAGAACACGACCTCGCGGCCGAGCGCGTCGGCGACCACCTGGCCGAGCAGGCCCCTGGGGACCGACATCGGGCCGTACTGGACGAACCGCACGCGGTCCCGCACGTGCTCGGGCAGCTCGCGCCACATCATCGCGACGTCGTCCTGGCTCAGCGGCACGCCGCCGGGGCTGCCGAGGACCACGGTCACGTACTCGGGCTGGCACGGCATGATCTCGATCAGCCGCATCCGGTGCGCCCGCAGCTGCGGGTCGTCGCCGATGGGCCGGATCCACACGCCGCTGGGCAGCGGTTCGGCGATGCCGCGCGCGCTGGTCGGGAAGTTCTCCGAGACGACACCCCCGTCCCACGTGGGCCGGGGAAAGCGCTTGGCCTCGAACTTCGGCGGCTTGCCGGGGCTGCACCGCACCCAGCCGCTGCCCTGGCCGGAGTGCACGAACAGCGACCCGCCCGCGCCCCGGACGACCGGGCCGTCCGGGACGAGCACGGTGCGCTTGAGGCGTTCGGCCAGCCAGTGACCCGCAAGTGCCGTGGTCTCCCGCGAGCGCCCCCCGATGACGAGGCGCACTCCGCGCCTGCGCTTGGGCAGCACCTGCGCCACCGACTCCCACATGGAGATCGGCGAGCTGATGGGCAGGTCGACCACGACGAGGTCGTTCTCCGTGTCCGCGGCGACGGTGAGCGCGAGGTCCTGCGCCGCCTTGGTCATGTTGCCCACCGGGTAGACCACGAGGGCGTTGCCGATGATGTGCTTGGTCAGACCGACATCACCGCCGGACTCGCGGTTGCGGGTCATAATGGCCATCGCCGTCATCCTCCCTGTTCGACGACCACGTTGGACCGGCTCAGCGCCGGGCCCGACGGGATCGTGGACAGCACCTCGGTGCGCATCGGAACGGGCTGCACACCACCCAGGCCGAGCGCCTGGATCGAGTCGTTGTCGGGCACCAGGTACCGCTTGCCCCGGTCGCTGATCAGGTACCGGTTCGGCGTCTTCTGCCCTTCGGGGATGGGCAGCTCGGCGACCAGCAGGCCGTGGTTCGGCGGCAGCAGCACGCCGTCCTCGGCGACCGAGGCCCACTGGTCCGCGCCGGGGGCGAGGACCACGGACGTGGTCACCTCCGCTCCCGAGGCGCTCTGCCGGAGGCACACCTGCCGGAGCTGCGGCTCGACCAGCGGCTGCCGACCGATCAGGTCGGGCAGGCGGGTCAGCATCGAGTGGTCCGGGGAGAACGGCGCCGTCAGGATGGACTGGGCGTCGATCTCGACCGGGGGCTTGCTGCCGGGCTTGGCGGCCATCAGCGCGTACTCGGTGGCCGACACCGGGGCGAGCCCCTTCTCGATCAGCACGTAGTACTGCTTGGTGTCGTTGCCGGGGCTGTGGAAGAACAGGTCGCCGATCCTGGCCGGGCGGCCCGCGACCGGCAGGCCGGTGTCACCCGCGTCCGGGATCTCGGCGGCGGAGAGGGCGGGACCGCTCTCGACCAGGCTCAACCACAGGTTCGACACGAACGGCGACTTGGTCGCGGCCAGGCCGAGCGCCACGAGCGAGTTGACGTCCGGGACCTGGAACTTGGTGTTCTTCCAGATCAGGTAGAGCTTGCCGTCGGGGGCCTGCACCGGGACGTAGAACAGGTCGGACACCTTGGCGTTCGGCGAGCCCTGGGCGTTCATGCTCATGCTCGGACCGCCGTTGGGCGCGGCGGCGGGGCACAGCAGCCACTCGCCCGGCATCAACTCGTTCGGCCTCGGCACGGTGTCCGGCGCCCCCTCGATCCCCATCTGCGGCCCGCGCGCCAGGCCGGCGAGCGAGTTGCGGGAGATCACCGAGATCTTGGAGCCCGCGCCCTGCACGAGCATCGCCGACGCCTGGTTCGGCGTCGGCATCAGCTTGCCGTCAATGTAGACGTACCGGGAGCCGGATTCCTTCTCGACGAGGATGGCGCCCTTCTGCTTGTAGGCGGTGTTGCCGCCGGGCACGATCAGCCCGTAGACGCCGAAACCGACGACGACCAGCAGCGCGATCACCGCGCCGGTGATCATGCCCGACCGGCCGCGCCGGGTCGGGAGCTCCATGTTGCTCGGATCGCCGACCACGAGGGCGGTCGTCATCCGGTGCATCAGGAACTGGTAGGCGTGGACGTGGTCCTTCTGCGTCTGCACGGTCGGCTCACCCGGCCAATCCGCGAGCCCAGGCGTAGACGCCCAGGATCTGGAGCAGCACCGGGATGGTGGCGGCGGCCACGAGCGACTCGATCCACTGGGCGCGCTGCACCCAGATCGGCACCAGTCGGCGGGTCGGCGGGCGCAGCACGGCGAGCATGAGCGCGATGAGCGTGATCACCAGCAGGACGAGCACGACGGACCGCCAGCCCAGCGAGATCGACTCGCCGTAGGTCAGCACGAGCTGGACGCAGCCGACGACACCGGCCACGACGAGCGCGATCCGCTGCCACGCGCTGAGGAAGCCGCCGGAGCGGACCAGCGCGGACACGGTGACCAGCAGCGCGAGCGTCGTCGGGGCCCAGCCGGGGGCCTCGAACAGCGCCGGGTAGCTGAAGATGAAGACCAGCGACGCGGCCACCATGAAGACGGTCAGGTAGCGGTCGGCGTTCTTGGTGCGCTCGATGATCTGCTCGGCGTCGAGCGGGTCGATGTCGGTCTGGAGCTCCTCGGCCGTACGAGGCAGCTGCGGTCCGCGCAGCCGCGCCATCCGGATCACCAGCTTCGGCACGATGACCAGGATCGCCAGCGCGATCGTCGCGTACACGCCGGAGGCGCTCGCGGGCGTCAGCTCCATGTCGAGGTAGACCCGCATGGTGAGGAACGCGGTGAAGCCGGTGGCCAGCAGCACGCCGATCGGCACGACCGGCAGCTCCTTCGCCCACAGCATCGCCGCGCCCAGCAGGACCAGCGAGGCGATGGCCATGGTGAGCCCGCCCAGCGAGACCGACGCGGGGCGCAGGTCGAACGCGGCCGACACGCCGTCCGCGGCGATGGCGCCCGCGAGACCGGTCAACATCAGGCCCGGCACGGCGAGCACCAGCGCCAGCGGCTGGTCCTCGACCTTGCGGGACACCGGGATGGAGGCCCCGGCGAGCAGCCCGCCGAGGATCGCCGCGGTGATCGTGGACGACAGCGTGGTGCCCGCGCCGACGGCCATGGCGCCCATCAGGGCGATGGCGCCGACGCCCAGCGTCAGGAACAGCCACCGGCTGAACTCCGGGCGCCAGCGGTCCTTCTGCCTGCCGACCGCCGTGGCCATGCCGTCGGCGATGTCGTCGAACGCCAGCTCCGGCAGCGGGTTGGCGGCCGGGCGGACGTAGAACGTCTCGCCCTCCAGCCACTCCAGGCTCTCCGGCGTGCCCTCGGGGTCCAGCGGGGGCTCGCCCAGCCGCTGGAGCACCCACGACCGCTCCCCGGTCACCTCGACGCCCGCGACGATGTGCTCGTTCGGGTCCGTCGTGTGCTTCAGCAGCACCGGGAGGAGACCCGCCACCGGGATCGAGACGGGCACGGCGAGGTCCGCCCGACCCGCCGGGCCGAACACGGTGATGCGGCAGAGCTCGGCCTGCGCACTCGTCATGACTGCTTCTGCTTCCTCTTGCTCCGGGTAGTCCTGATCACCACGACGCACCACCGCTCGTGGACGGCACCTGTGCGGTCACGTACCCCGTCTGCACGAGCCGGACGCCCTTTCGGTTCACCAGCTGCGCGCGACCCGCGACCATCTTGCGCGGCATGGCCTCGCCGAGGAACTTGCCCTCCTCCTTGGGGTAGGAGAAGACGATGCCCGGCGTGCCCAGCTCCCACATGCGGCGGATCACCGGGTCGCTGAGCGACCGCATGGCGCCCGACGTGCTGCGCGCGATGATGACGTGCAGTCCGATGTAGACGCCCTGGGCGAGCATGGGCAGCAGCGCGTCCAGCGGGGACTGGCCCATGCCGAGGCCGAACAGCTCGTAGTCGTCGATGACGAGGAAGAACTGCGGCCCCTCCCACCAGTCGCGCCTGCGCAGGCGGTCGGACGTGACGTCCTCGCCCGGCACGCGGCGGGACATCGAGACGGCGGCCTTGCCGACGAGGTCCTTCAACGTGTCGCCGGTGATGGCGTAGCCGACGCGGTACGCCTCCGGCACCACGGTGTCGAGCTGCCGGTTGGGGTCGCCGAGCAGGATCTTCGCCTGGTCGGGACCGTAGTTCGCCATGACCGACTGGAGCACCAGCCGGAGCATGTTGGTCTTGCCGGTCTCGCTGTCGCCGAACACCAGCATGTGCGACGTCGACTCGAAGTCGTGCCACACCGGCTCCAGCCGCTGCTCGTCAAGGCCGATGGCGATCCGGACGTCCCGCTCGGGCCTGGGCAGCTGCTCGAACGGCAGCATGGGCGGCAGCATCCGCACGGGCGGGGCCGACGGGCCGGGCCAGAACGTCGCGACCTCCTCGGCGAGCGCCTTCGTGGCCGCCGCCAGGTCCTCCGTGGCCGAGCTGCCGTCCATGCGGGGCAGGCCGGACAGGAAGTGCATGCCCGCGGGGGTGAGGCCGCGGCCGGGCTGCGCGGGCACGGTCTGCGCCTTGCGGGAGCCGACCTCGGACTCCATCGGGTCGCCGAGCCGCAGCTCGAACTTGGTGCCGATGACGTCGCGCAGCGCGGGCCGGATCTCCGACCAGCGGTTCGCGCCGATGATGACGTGGATGCCGAACGACAGGCCGCGGATCGCCAGCTCGTTGATCCGCGGTTCGAGGTCCGTGTAGTCCTGCTTGATCGTGTACCAGCCGTCGACGATCAGGAACACGTCGCCGTACGGGTCGTCGATCTCGCCGGTGCGCCGCAGCGCGCGGTACGCGCTCATCGACTCCAGGCCGCGGGTGGTGAACACCTCTTCCCGGTGCTCGACCAGCAGCAGCAGCTCCGCGATGGTGCGGACCACGCGGTCGTGCTCCAGCCGGGTCGCGATCGAGCCGACGTGCGGCAGCCCGGAGATCGACATGATGCCGCCGCCGCCGAAGTCCAGGCCGTAGAACTGGATCTCCGACGGGGTGTGGGTCATCGCCAGCGAGAGCACCATGGTGCGCATCAGCGTCGACTTGCCGGACTGCGGGGCGCCGACCACGGCCACGTGGCCGTCCGCGCCGGACAGGTCGGCGACCAGCAGCTCGCGGACCTGCTCGTACGGGCGGTCGACCATGCCGATGGGGGCGCGGAGCTTGCCCTGCATCGTCGTGTCCTCGACGCTCATGCCGCGGAACTGGTCGGGCAGCACGCTGGGGAGCAGCGAGTCGAGGCTCGGCGACTCGGCCAGCGGCGGCAGCCACACCTGGCGGGCGGCGGGGCCGGAGCCCTGGAGCCTGCCGATGAACGCCTCGGCGAGGCTGACCGTGTTGGCCTGCGCCACCGGGTCGACCTCGACGACCTCGGTCGCCTCCTCCTCGTCCACCACGATGAGCTGGCGGATGGGGCGGGCGTGCGTGACGAACGGCACGACCTCCTGGGCCGCCTTCTCCTCGTCGCCGGTCTCGGCCTTCGCCAGCGGCGCGGGGCCGGACACGTACGCGCCCTTGAAGCGGACCAGGTTCGTCGTGTCGATCTTCAGGTAGCCGTTGCCGGGCTCGGAGGGCAGCTCGTAGGCGTTCGCGACGCCGATGACGCTGCGGGACTCCATCGAGGAGAACGTCCGCAGCGCGATCCGGTAGGACAGGTGGCCCTCGACCCGGTGGATGCGGCCCTCGTCCAGGCGCTGGGAGGCCAGCAGCAGGTGCACGCCGAGCGACCGGCCCAACCGGCCGACCGACACGAACAGGTCCATGAACTCCGGCTTGCTCGCCAGCAGCTCGGAGAACTCGTCCACGACCAGGAACAGCGTCGGGAACGGCGGCAGCGGCTCGCCCGCGCCGCGCGCCTTCTCGTACTCGAACAGCGACGGGTAACCGCTTTCCCGCAACAGCTCCTGGCGGCGGATCATCTCGCCGTTGAGGGAGTCCTGCATGCGGTCCACGAGCGGCAGCTCGTCGGCCAGGTTCGTGATCACGGCGGACGTGTGCGGCAGCTTGTCCATGCCGAGGAACGTCGCGCCGCCCTTGAAGTCCACCAGCACCAGGTTGAGGATCTCCGACGAGTGCGTCGCCGCGAGGCCGAGCACCAGGGTGCGCAGCAGCTCGGACTTGCCGGAACCCGTGGCGCCGATCACCAGGCCGTGCGGGCCCATGCCGCCCTGCGCGGACTCCTTGAGGTCGAGCTCGACGACCTCGCCCTCCTCCGTCACGCCGATCGGGACCGACATGCGGGCGCGCTGGACGTTGCGGGGACGCCACTGGTGGTTGATGTCGAACGTGTTCACGTCGCGGATGCCCAGCAGCGTGGTCAGCTCGAAGTCGGAGTCCAGCGACCGCTCGACCAGCTCCACGGTGCCGCTGGTGCGCTTGGGCGCGAGCGAGCGGGCCAGCACCTCGGACTCGACGAGGCTCAGCTCGTCGCGGGAGGCGACGCCGACCCCGTCGCCGGAGGGGAACTCGATCCGGTCGTCGACGGCCGTCAGGCGGAGGACCTTCGCGCCACCGGGCAGCATGCCGGTGATGTCCAGCAGCACCACGTTGCGCAGGCCGACGTCGAACAGCCGGGAGGACTCGGGGATCGTCGCCAGGTGGGCGATCACCACGATGAACGGCTCGGTGCCGCCGGGAGACGCGGCCTTGTCGTGCGGGCCGCGGTCGGTGACCTCCTTGCCCAGCAGGTCCATCAGCTCGTCGTGGTCGCAGGCGAGCATCCGCACCGGGCCCGCGTCGTCACGGGCCGTGGGGTGCGAGTTGTGCGGCAGCCACTTGATCCAGTCCCACTCGAAGCGGGTCTCCTCCGAGGTGAGCACGGCGATGCGCAGCTCGTCGGGGGCGTGGAACGTGACGAGCTGGCCGACCATCGCGCGGGCCAGCGCCAGCGCCTTGCCGACGTCGCCCGCGAACTCGACGCTGGTGAAGCTGCGCAGCCCCACCGCGATCGGGATGCCCGCCACCGTCCGGTAGGCCTCGCTGAACCGCCGCAGCGAGATCGCCGCGAGCGGTTCGAGGTCCTCGATCGGCTTGGTCGTCGGCGGCACCAGCTCGAGAGCGGCCTGCTGGGTGCCGAGGCCGATGCGCACGCGGCCGAAGTCGTCGTGGCTCGCCCGCCGCTCCCACAGCCGGGAGCCGCCCGCGATGTACCAGAGCCAGCCCGGCGCGGGGTTGTTCCACAGCACCGCGGCCCGCTGCTCGTCGGCCGTGGCGCGGGTGCGGGTCCGCATCTGGCCGATGTAGCGCAGGTAGTCGCGGCGCTCGGCCGCCATCTTCTTCTTGCGGTCGCCCGAGGCCCGGCCCATCTGGCCGAGCCCCATGCTGATCATGGCGATGCCCATGCCGCCGCCCATGACGTAGGTCATGGGCGAGCTGCCCCCGGCGCCCGAGAACGCCAGGATCATGACCATCGAGCCGATGCCCATGGGCAGGAACATCATCATGGACGCCATGTCCCGCGTCGCGGGCTCGGCGAGCACGGGGGGTTCCTGGAGCTCGATCTGCCCCGTCGGCATCTCGGGACCCGCCACCCTCGGCGGGCGCTTGACCGTCACGGTCGCCATCAGACGGTCTCCATCCGGTACTGCGTGGTCGTGGTGGTCATTCGAGGACCCCCGTCGGGCGGGAGACCTTGCTGCCGCCCCACGCCGATCCGCTCTCGTTGAGCAGGTCGGCCGCGGACTTCTCCTCCGGCTCGGCGTCCGGGTCGTCGTCGTCCTCGTCCTCGACCGGCGGCTTGTTCATGAGGGCGAGGTACTCCTCGCGCTCGTCCTCGGGGAGCGAGTACTCGTCGCCGCACGCGGACGGGGCCACGAAGGAGTCGACGACCGTGTAGGCCTCGCCCCCCTTGCGGCGCCGGTAGGTGGCGTGGCCGGGCGTGGGCTCCGGCTCCCAGGGCTCGGTCGACTTGAGCACGATGTCCGGCGGCGCGTCCTCCTCCTCGCCCCAGCCCGACTTGTCGGACGTGGCGACGACGAAGGGCACGACGACGCCGGGCAGCAGGAAGTCCGCCGTCCCGGTGTCCCACGCGCTGGTGTTCGGCACCGCGTCGTCCGGCCGGACCACGGCCACCCGGTCGATGCCGGGAGTCGCGGTCTGGCCGCCCTGGAGGACGAGCCCGGCGCCCGCGGCGCGGTCCTCGTCGCGGTTGTCCTCGACGAAGCCGTCGCCGTCCACGTGCGGGAACTCCGAGCCCTGCGGCTGGGTCGAGCCCGTGGGCGCCGTGCCGTTGGTCCCGACGCCGGGCGAACCCGTGCCGGAGCCCGTGGGCGGGGCCGCGACCGGCGGGGTGCCGCCGACCGCGGGAGCGCCGGGGACCGAGGGGGTCATGGAGCTGAACGCGGCCGCCGTGACGGCGCTCGCGCCCAGTGCCGCGGCGGTCGCCGCGGCGGCGGGCACGCCCGGCGTCGCGGGAACGACGTCGGAACTCGCCGCCCAGCCAGCGGGGGCGGCCGCGGGGGTCAGGTCGACCTCCTCGACCGGCTCGGCGACCTCCGGCGTGCCCGCGTCCGGCGTCATGACCTCGGGGGCCGTGACGACGTCGACGGGCGCTTCTGGGGTCACCGCGCCGACCTGCGGGTCGAGCGCGGTCTCCGGCGGGAGCACGGGAGCGGTCTCGGTGCCCGCGGGAGGCGGGGTCACCTCCGTGCCCGCCGGGGGCAGCGCGGGCTCGGTGCCGCCGGGCGGCAGCACGGGCTCGGTGCCGCCGGGCGGCAGCACGGGCTCGGTGCCGAGCGGCGGGGCGACCACCTGGTCACCGGGCGCCACGACGCCGACCTGCGGGTCGAGCACGGTCTCCGGGGGGAGCACCGGGGCCGACACGGGGTCGGTGGGCAGCGCGACGACCTGCTCGCCGGGCGTCACCGCCCACGGCGCGGACGGCGCCGCCGGGGTGTCGCTCACCTGGTCCGTCCCCATCGGGGGCAGGGCCGGTTCCCACGAGCTGGTCTCGCCACCGAGCAGCGCGGACGAGCCCGAGTGCTCGGCGGCCGCCGGGGGCGTTGCGCCCGGAGCCATCGGCGGCGGCATCATCGGCGTGCCGGGCTGCGGCGCGCCGGGTGCCGTCGTCGAGTCGGCGGGCGTGTTCGCCCAGGACTCGGGCTTGTCGGACGCGGGCATGAGGTCGGAGTTGCCCCCGATCTTGCCCACGTCGTCGGACCCGGCCCACGGCTCGTGCAGGCCGCCGAGCAGACCGGACGAGTCCGGCCGGTCGGAGCCCGCGCCGGGCTGGCCCGCGCCCGCTCCGCCCGGAGGCATCATCGGGGACTGCGCGCCGGGCTGGCCGGGCGTGGTCGTGCCACCGGGAACCGGCGGGACGACCGGGGTGTTCGGGGACAGCGGGGTCTGCACGCCGAGGGGCGGCAGGACGCCGACACCGGGCGGCACCGGGACGCCGGGGCTGTCGGGGGACCCGACGCCGCCGGGACCCGACACGTCGACCGGGGGCGGCACCGAGCCCGTGAGGCCCTCGGGGCCGCCGGGCACCTGGACGCCGGGGGGCGTCGCCCAGTCCTCGGGCTTGACCACGGGCGGGTTGACGCCGCCCGTGGGGTCGCCGATGACCGGGGGCGTGAGCCCTTCCCACGGCTTGTTGACGCCGCCGAGCAGACCGGACGAGTCCGGCCGGTCGGAACCGGAGCCACCGGGCTGACCGCCGCCCATGCCGCCCGGAGGCATCATCGGCATGCCGCCGGGACCGCCGGGCACCTGGACGCCGGGCGGGGTGCCCACGCCGGGGGGCGCGGCCCAGTCCTCGGGCTTGACGACCGGCGGGGCGACCTCGCTGGGACCGCCGATGGGCGAGGGCGAACCCGCCTCCCACGGCTTGTTCACGCCGCCGAGCAGACCGGACGAGTCCGGGCGGTCGGAACCGGCGCCGCCGGGCTGACCGCCACCGGCGCCACCCGGAGGCATCATCGGCATGCCGCCGGGGCTGCCCGCGCCGGGGCCCTGGATGTCCAGTGCCGGGGGCTTGCCGATGCCGGGGGGCGCGGCCCAGTCCTCGGGCTTGACCGCCGGGGGCTTGATGACGCTCGGGTCGCCGACGACCGGCGGCTTGAGCGACTCCCACGGCGACTTGACGCCGCCGAGCAGACCGGACGAGTCCGGCCGGTCCGAACCGGAGCCACCGGGCTGACCGCCACCGGCGCCACCCGGAGGCATCATCGGCATGCCCGAACCGGGGCCCGCCTTGTCACCACCGGCGCCGGGGCCGGAGCCGGGCGCCTGGATGTCCACGGGGTTGGGCAGGGCGGGCGGCTTGGCCGCGCCGTTGTTGGAGCCGTTCTCGCTGCCGGGAGGGCCGTTGACGTCGAGCGCGGGCGGCGGCTTGAGACCGCCGGTGCCGCCGGGACCGCCACCCGTGCTGGAACCGGGCGGGGGGTTGACCGCGAGCGACGGCGGCGGCTTGAGGCCACCGGTGCCGCCGGGTCCACCGCCCGTGCTGGAACCGGGGGGCGGGGGCACGCTGACGGACGGCGGGGGCTTGATGCCGTTGGAGCCGCCGGGACCGTTGGACCCGCCGCCGGGGGGCGGGGGCACGGTGAGGGGAGGAGGGGGCGCGATGCCGTTGGGGCCGCCACCGGTTCCGCCGGGACCGCCACCAGGGCCGCCACCGGGGCCACCGCCGGGACCGCCGCCGATGTCGAGGGGCGGAGGGGTCGCCAAGAGGTTCTTGGGACCGCCCGCACCGGGACCACCCGCGCCGGGACCGCCACCGGGGCCGCCGCCAGGGCCGCCACCGACGTCGATGGGCGGGGGGAGCTTGGGGGGAGGCGGGGCTCCGCCGCCGCCACCCTGGCCCCCGCCACCGCCGCCACCCTCGCCACCGGGCGGCGGGGGGAGCGAGGGAGGGGGCGGGGGCGGAGGGGCGCCACCACCGGGCGGCGGCTCACCGCCACCGGGGGGCGGCGGGGCGCCGGGAGGCGGCGGGAGGTCGTCCGGGCCGGGCGGCTTCGGCTTGGTCTGGAAGTCCGCGGCGTTCGGCACCGTCACGCTGTCGGTGTTCATCGTGTACTGGGCCGCGAGGATCCGCACGACCTTCTTCATGTCCTCGCCCAGCTGCGCGACGAGTTCCGGGTAGTCGGAGATCCGCGCCAGGCCGCCGTTCATCGTGACGCCCACGGAGCGCACGTAGTCGGCGTAGTACCCGTCGATGTACTTGATCGTGTTCTGGGCCCACTCCAGGTAGTTGCCGCTCTCCCAGATCTGGGCGGGCACGTTGTTCGTGCCGACGAGCTCGCCGCCGTTGATCTGGTCGGCCTTGGCCTGGAGCTTGGCCGCGAAGAAGGTGTTCATGCCGTGGAAGGCGTCGGCGGCCGGGCTCTTCCAGGCGCCGTTCTCACCGGCCAGCGCCTCGGTCTGCAACCGGATGTTGTCGCTCAGGTACTCCAGCGCCGCACGGGCGCGGTTGAAGACGTTCGACGCCTTGCGGATCGAGGCGGGGTCCGCGCCGGGCACGCTCGCGGGCACGTCGCCGGTCGCCGCGTAGCCCACGACGGCGGCCCGGACCTGCTTCCAGTCCCAGCTCTCGAAGTCCCGGTTGTCGGTCAGGTTCGCCGTGGGGTCCGGGTACACCCCGCCGGTCGGACCGGGCTTGAACCCGTCTTTGTCATACACGCCGGGAGCCATCGCGCACCCACACCTTTGCTCAAGACAGGCCGCCAGGCGAGCGTCGACGCCTGGCAGGCACCGGAACCGCGCACCGCCGATACAGCTTTGTCGGGTCCAACCTGGCCGGCTGGACCCGACAGGGGTCGAACTTAGAGCGAGCTGGTCAGCTGGCTCCACCCAGGGGGAGGTTGTCCACCTTGGACTTCACGCCGCTCACCATCCGGCCGAACTCCTCCGCGTCCAACCCGGTGAGCTCGTCCGCGGTCTTGTACTTCTGGGCGATCTCGCGGCAGCGCAGCGCCACCGACTTGATGATCGACTCGGCCTCGGTGAAGACCGTGCGGGTCGAGGCCAGCAGCGTCGCGGTGTTCGCGGAGTTGGCGCCGCCGAACACCTTGGACTTGAAGTTGTTCGCCGCGCCGAAGTAGCCCGCGCCGAAACCGCTGGCCGACAGGTCGTCCAGCTCGGTGATCGTGGACGTGATCGTCGGCAGCAGGGCCTCGATGTTCGTCGCGTACAGCGTGATCGCGTCGACGCTGATGACGTGCACGCCCTTGCCGGGCGTCTCGTTGCCGCCGGGGACGGCGGGCGGGGCGGCCAGGGGCGGCTCGGTCGTGCCCTTGGTGCTGTCCCACGGGTTGCCGTTGGCGCCACCGGTGTCCGGCCGCCAGTTGGGGTCCGGCTTCGCGACGGTCGGGGTGCCGAAGTTCGTCGTGTCACCGTTGTCGTACTTGATCGTGTAGGTGCCGTCCGCGTGCTTCGTGGCACTTACGAAGTCGCCGTAGGCGTGCCCGGTGGGTGACCACCCGTCCGGGGGTTCGTACTGGACAACGTCGCCGTCCGCCATGGGTCCTGCCTCCTGTACCGCTCAGCCAGGGCGGGGTCACGCCGTGGCGGCTCGCATCGGGTGGTGTCGCTGAGGTCCTGCTGCGCACGCCACCGCGGCAGCGGAAGTCGTGGCCGGGTGTCACTGGGACTTCCCGGCCACGACCTCCCCGCCGCGGCGCGTGCTCGGACGGCGGAGCCGTCGGTGGCGAACTGCCTAGGACCAGCTGTCGGTGACGGCGTCCTCGGTCTTGTTCATCCGCAGCGTGATGTTCTCCAGCGTCGACGACGCGATCTGGAGCGACTGCGGCATCGTGTCGGCCGCGTTGTCCCAGCGCTGCTTCGAGAGCTCGTACTGCTGCTTCGACGTGGGCGTCTGCCAGTGGGTCAGCGACTGCCGCATGTCCGTGTCGAGCGCGAGGAGCTCGGCCTTGATCTTGCTGTGGGCGTCCATCATCTCGCTGGACACGCCGGCGTTGATGCCACCGCTGTAAGTGTATGTGGGCTGGCTCATGGTGCGGTTCCCTTCCTGGGTGCGAAGCTGCTTCTACCGGTGTCCGCGGTCAGAGACCGGACAGCCCGCCGCTCGTCACGGTGGAGATCTGACGATCCATGTCGTCGGCCTGGTCCGAGGTGTCGCGGTCGCCCTGGCCGACCAGCTCGGCGCCCTGGTCCATGACGGTCTTCATGCGGTTGAGCTCGTTGACGATGGTCTCGACGTTGCCGAACCAGTTCGTCATCGCCCGGCGGTAGCCCGTCGCGGCGGAGCCGGTGAAGGTGCCGAAAAGGCGGGTGATCGCGTCCTCGACGTCCTGGCGCTCGGCCTGGACCTTTTGCGAGGCTTCCTGCATCCGCTGCCCCGCAGCGATCATGCCCTCTTTTGTTACCGAGTTCTCAGCACTAGTCATTGCAACTCCTCACTAAAATCTCACGAAGTCGTCGATCAATGCCCGGTAACCCGGATAACACCCACCGAAACATCGTTCTCGTGTCAACTAAACGTACAGACCGGCGAAGCCGTTCAATGCGGATGGGCCCGCCGTGACTCTGCCGTAAAGCAAGGAGCTGCCACCCCTTGAGCGGACGCTAACCAGCGAGATGCAGCTCACGCAACAAAGACTGCCCGAACGTGTTACCCCCACCTGCCCTTCCGCACATCGGCCGAGGGCCGGGCCCCCTACACCACCCCTACACGCGACCTAACAGGCAGTTCTCCGGCGGTTGGCTCGTCGATGATCCCCAGCCGCTGGGCTGCCACACCCGCCTGGAAGCGGGTGTCGACACCCAGGATCCGGTAGATCTCGGAAATCCGCCTGGCGAGGGTACGGGGGGCGAGGCAAAGGCGTCGGGCGATCGAACGATCGGGCAGCCCACCCGCCAACAAGCGCATCAGTTGGAGCTGCTGATCGTTGAGCATCGCCGAGACGGGGTGGAACTTGTGGTCACCGGTGGGGCGGAGGGAATTCATCCTGGCCACCCGAGATTCATCCGAAATTGTCATGGTCTTCTCCATACCCACGAGAGCAGATCCCAGGACCGAAACCTTCGGGCCCGCTTCCCTGCGGAGGGGGAACCGACAAAGGCAGCCCAAGCGTGTCAACAGTTTAAGAAGCGGGTGTGGAGAAACAGTGACCAAGTAGTGACGACGGGTCTCGGCGGTCGCAGGGGTCAGGGCGAGACTGTCACACGGGACCGCCGCACACCACCCCACGTGCAACAACTCGCCACCGGACGGCCTGGTCAGCGCCACTTTGGACCACCGGGGCGGAAGCACTGGACCACTGGGCGACCCGCTCCGGGGGCTCGTCACAACCGGCGGCGGGAGTCCACCGCGCCCGGTCGGGGCTCAGCCGTGGTGCCTGATCGAGCGCAGCACGTGGAGAGCCCACGTGTGGTCGTCCGGGTCGCTGTGGAAGACGCCGAGGCTCAACGCCGTGCCGCGCCGCACCACGTGGGCGTAGAAGTCGTGCTGCGGCCGACCGTCCACCACGGTCTCCAGCCAGAACGCGTGGGTGATGTCGTCGGCGGTCGGCGTGATCAGCGTCTGGCCCGCAGGCACCTCGGGAGCGCCGTCGAGCAGCTCGTGCAGGAACTCGCCCGGCGGGCGCTGCTGACCGTCGGTCAGCACGTCGACGAACACGCTGCGGCCGGGCGCGACGAACCGCCAGGTGCGGTTGTCCAGCCCCGCCGCGAGCCCCGCGCTCCGCTCCAGGCTCCAGTTCCGGGAGATCCGGGCGCGCAGCGCCACCGGCAGCGGATCGCTGAACCAGCTGAGGACGACGTCGCGGTCCCAGGTCTCGGTCAGCATCCGCCGCAGCAGCTCGTGGTCGGAGTTCTGCACGGTCGGCGGCTCGTCGGGGGCGCCGACCGTGGCCATGACCTCGGCGCCGCGCAGCTCCTTCTCCCACGGCTTGAGGTCGTTGCCCAGCTTCCCGTAGAGCACCAGGTCGGCCCAGCCCTCGCCGCGCCACTCGGCGGCGGCGCGGCGCAGGTCCTCGTCGCTGATCTCCATCCAGGTGAGGTAGACCAGCGTCGTGCCGCCGGTCAGCCGCACGGGCAGCAGGCACCGGGCGAACGCCTGCCCGCTCTCCAGGCGCAGGAACGCCGCGTTGGGGTCGGTGTCCGGCGACCGCGTCGCGCCGTCGGGCAGCGGCACGACGTAGTCGACGCGGCCGGGGTTGCTGATGGCGGCGCCGCAACAGGAGCACTGCTCGACCGGTGGTGTCGTCACGGCGTGAGGGTATTCCGGCGGCGCGCGTCCGGTCCGCGGGCGGGACCAACGACACCCGATCGCGCCCGATAAGTCCGACTAGTCCGTTTATCCCGCGCGGCGCGCCCGCGGCTAGCAGAGCACCCGTGATCAGGACAAGACCCGAATGGCGGTGCGGGTGACACCGGACGTTATCCGGACGTGCGTAGGATCCGCCGGTGGAAGCGACGGCCTCGGGTGAACCTCCTTCGCCCCTCGGTCGTTGACGGTGGTGTGGGTTTCCCGACGAGCCGCGAGGAGGGTGCAGGTGACGTCACGAGCCCTGGCCCGCCGTTCCCCCCGCCACCCGACGACGCCGCGACGAGCACACCGACGCCTAGAGGGAATCGAGTGAGCGTGCAGGAAGCAGCGAGCAACAGGCGTCTGCGCGTCGAACTGCTGGGCCCGGTGCGCGCGGTCCTCGGCGACGCGGAGATCCCGCTGGGCCCGAGCAGGCAGCGCGCGGTCTTCGCCCTGCTGGCCTCCAGGGCCAACCAGACGGTCACCCGCGAGGAGTTCATCACCGCGGTGTGGGGCGAGTCCCCGCCGGTCAGCGCGGCGGGCAGCGTCTACACCTACATCTCGGCGCTGCGCCGCACCCTCGGGGACGCGGGCGTCGCCGAGGGCCGGGACGTGCTGCTCTCGACCAAGCTCGGCTACGCGCTGCGGCTGGACCCGGCCGAGGTCGACGCCGTGGCGTTCGAGCGCCGGGTCGTGCACGCCGAGGAGCTGGCGGGCGCGGGCGAGCACCGCGACGCGGCCGACGAGCTGGAGCGGGCGCTCGCGCTGTTCCACGGCGAGCCGTACGCGGGCGTGCCGGGACCGTACGCGGAGCACGAGCGCGACCGGCTGACCGAGCGCAGGCTCTCCGCCGTGGAAGCGCTTGCCACGCTCCGGCTGGTGCTGGGCGCGCACGTCGAGCTGGCCGCCGAACTGGGCGCGCTGGTGCAGAGCCACCCGCTGCGCGAGTCGCTGTACGCGCTGCTGATGACCGCGTTGAGCCGCGGCGGACGCCAGGCCGAGGCGCTCAAGGTGTTCCGCGAGGCGCGGGACACGCTGCTGAGCGAACTCGGCGCGACGCCGGGACCGGCGCTGCGCCAGGCGCACGCCGAGGTGCTCCGCGGCGCGGAGGCCCTGGTCGAGGTCGAGGAGCCCGAGGACGACGAGGAGCCGGTCGAGACCGGCGTGCTGCGCAAGGCGAACAGCACCGTCTTCGTCGGCCGCGAGGCCGAGACCGAGCGCCTGCGCACCAGGCTGACCGACCTGGCGCTGGGCGTCGGCGGCACGGTGTGGATCGAGGGCGAGCCCGGCATCGGCAAGTCCGAGCTGCTGGCCGTCGCGCTCGCCGACGCCGAACGACTGGGGTTGCAGATCGGCTGGGCCGTCGCCGACCAGCTCGCGGGCCGGTTCCCGCTCCAGGTGCTGCTGGAGTGCCTCGGCGTCGACCAGTCCTCGCCGGACCCGGACCGCGCCGAGCTGGCACGCAGGCTGCGCACCGGCGAGCCGAGCACCCGCGACACCGACGACAACGACCCGATCCAGAGCGCGGTGGACCGCCTCCTCGCGCTGGTCGACCGGATGTGCCACAAGGCCCCGACCGTGCTGGTGCTCGACGACCTCCAGTGGGCCGACGAGTCCACGGTGTCGCTGTGGCGCCGACTGGCCGCGGCGACCCGCCAGCTGCCGCTGCTGCTGGTCACCTGCTCGCGCTCGCGGCACGGCCGCACCGAGCTGGACCAGCTGCGGTCGCGCGTCCGCGCCAACGACGGCGACGTGCTGGTCCTCGAACCGCTGACCTACGCGGACGTGGACTCGATGACCGCCGACCTCGTCGGCGGCAGGCCGGGCCACCTGCTGCGCAGGCTGACCGCGCGCGCCTCGGGCAACCCGCTGTACCTGCGGGAGATGGTGGGCGCGCTGGTCCGCGACCGGGCCGTCGACCTGATCGACGGCGTGGCGCACGTGGACGAGGCGCAGGCCGACGACGCGCCGCGCACGCTGTTCGCGGCCGTGCAGCGGACCTCGCAGGCGCTGCCCGAACGCACGCGGGAGGTGCTGCGCTGGGCGGCCGTGCTCGGCGCGGAGGCCACGATCGCGCAGATCGCCGTGCTGTCCGGCAGGCTCGTGCCCGAGGTGGCCCGCGCCGTGAAGGACGCCATGGCGGCCAACGTGCTCGGCCACGGCGAGCCGCGGCTGGTGTTCCGGCACCCGCTGCTGCGCGAGGCCGTGTACGGCAGCATCGCCGTGCCGATGCGCGGGGTGCTGCACAAGCAGGCGGCCAAGGCGCTGGCCGACGTGGACGCGCCCGCGAGCCGCGTGGCCGAGCAGCTCGTGGCCGCCGCGTCCGACCTGGACGAGTGGGTCGGCGACTGGCTCGTGGAGAACGCGGCCGAGCTGGCGAACCGCGCGCCGCTCATCGCCGCCGACCTGCTGGAGCAGTCGCTCGACCTCGTCGGGCCGCGCGACCCGAACCGGGAACTGCTGCTCACGGCGCTGGTGCGGGTGCTGTTCCGGCTGGCGCGCAACCCGGACGCGGAGGCGCGGCAGGCGTTGGCGATCTCCACCGACCCGGCGCGCTCGGCCGAGCTGCGCCAGCTGCTCGCGGCCACGCTGCTGCGGCAGGACAAGCGGGAGCTGGCCATCCGCGCGCTGACCGAGGTCGAGGTCGACCCGTCGGTGCCGAAGATCTGGCAGCTCCGGCACAAGTCGCTGCTGGCGCACCTGATCCGCGACGTGACGGACATCGACCAGGCCGAGGTGACCGGCAAGGCCGCGCACGCCGAGGCCGTCTCCAACGGCGACGCCTACCTGATCGCGCACGCCCTCCAGACGCTGTGGCTGGTCGAGTCGGTGCGGCGCAACCACCGGACCGCGCTGCGGTACGTGGACGACGCCATCACCGCGCTCGGCGGGGCCCCTGAGCTGGCGGGCATGCACTTCAACCTGCTCGACAACCGGATGTTCACGTTGCAGAACCTCGACCAGCTCGACGAGGTGGACGTGGCGCTGGCGACGGTGGACGAGCTGACCGTGAAGCACGGCCTGCCGGTCGGGCCGCAGATCTCCGCGGCGGTGCACCACTACTGGACCGGCCGCTGGGACGAGGCGCTGCTGGAGCTGGACACGGTGACCGAGGACGGTCCCGCGATCAGCTACAGCGGCCTGGTCGACCCCGGCCCCAACGGGCTGCTGCTGCACGGCGTGTCCGCGCTCATCGCGCTGCACCGCCACGACGGCGCGGCGTCGGCCGCCCACCTGGACGCCGCGGACGAGCTGCTGGTCGTGACCGCGGCCGAGCGCGAGGCGTGCGACTTCCTGCTGCTGGCCCGGTCGCTGGCCGCGGTGCAGAGCGGCGACGTGCGGCGGGGCCTGGACGCGGTGAAGCGCATCCTCAACCCGGCGTACGCGGACATGATGCTGCGGCACCAGTGGCTGCCGGACATCCTGCGGCTGGCGCTGGAGGTCGGCGACCAGGAGCGGGTGGCCGAGGTGATGGAGGTCGCCGAGCTGGAGGCCGCGCGCGAGGCCGTGCCGACGCGGGCGTACACCGCGCTGCACCGGTGCAAGGCGCTCGTGACCGGCGACCCGGAACCGGCGCTGGTCGCGGTCGGGCACTACCGCCAGGTCGGCCGCCGCGTGGAGCTGGCGGCGGCGCTGGAGGAGGCGTCCGTGCTGCTGGCCCAGGTCGGGATGCGCGCCGACGCGCGGGCGGCGTACGCCGAGGCGGCGGAGATCTACACCGAGCTGGACGCCCGGTGGGACCTGGCCCGCGCCAGGACGAAGATGGACGAGTTCGACATCCACCACGACATCGCCGCGTCCGCGCGGGCGACCGGGGGCTGGGACACGCTCACGCCGGTCGAGCGCCGGATCGCGGAACTGGTCGCGAGTGGTCAGTCCAATCCGGACATCGCGGTGCGGATGTCGTTGCCGCGGCGCATGGTGCAGGCGCACGTCACCCGGATACTGGGCAAGCTCGGCGTGCGGTCGCGCTCGCAGATCGCCGAACGCCACCACGAGATGGGCCGCTCGGCCACCAGCCGCTGACGGTCGTTCCCCGGTACGCCTTGAACGCCACCCGTTCGCGGGTGGCGTTCGCCTTGTGCGGATGCACGTGCAGGGCGAGGAGGTCCTGAACGACCAGTGGCCGGGGCGTGCGGTCGCCCCGGTCCCTCGTCGGGGCGGCGGACGCGGCCGACGCCCAACCACGTGTAGATCTGGGTGGGGGCGGGGTCCGCGATGACGTGGGGGGGGCGGCGGG
>NZ_JBHYHC010000002.1:22104-85175 GCF_042738955.1 Umezawaea sp. NPDC059074 | reverse complement strand
GGGGGTCTCCCCGTGCTGGGCTTGGCGGACATTAACTCCCTGGGGCGGGGGGGTGGGGCCCCCCCGGCCCCCCGTGGGGCCCCCCCACCCGCGCCCCCCGCCTCCTCTTCGCGGTCGTCGTGCGGTCGACGACCGGGTGCAAGAACGGTGTCCGCCGGACCACAGCGCTCACGTGAACGCACGCGCGCGGCTCCTCGACGGCAAAAGGTCAAGCGTTGAACAAACGAAAGGCCAAGCGATGAACCAAACGAACTCTGCCTTACTAAACGAACATTAGCGCGTCAGATGACTCCGGCCCGCAGCGCGTAGGCGACGGCGTGCGCGCGGTTGCGCAGCTTCAACCGGTTCGTGACGTTGTAGATGACGTTCTTGACGGTCCTCTCCGAATACTGGAGTTCCTTCGCGATCTCGTCGGTGCCCCATCCCTCGGCGATCAGCCGCAGGACGTCGACCTCGCGCGGTTCGAGACCCGCGACGTTGAGGCCGTTGGGCGCCAGCACCTCGCGCTGCAGCATCTCGACCCTCTTGAGCAGCTTGCCGAGGATGTCGCGCGGCATGACGCCGTTGCCCGCCGCGGCGGCCATGATGCTGTCGACCAGCTGGTCCCCGGTCACCGCGGCCCTCGGCAGGATCGCGACCACACCGCACTCCACCACCGCGAGCAGCGGCGCTTCGGTCAGCTCGCTCGCCATGAGGACGGTCGGCACCGTGCGCTCCGCCGACAGCGCCCGGAGCTTGTTCATGGCCTCCGACGTGAGCCGCTCGGTCGAGAACACGGCGACGTCCGCGTGGCCTGCTTCGTGCTTGTCGACGATGACCATTTCGGGGCGCGACTTGAGGTAGCTCGTCAGCCCGACGTAGGTCATGGGGTCCATGCTGTGTACGACGACCCGTACCCGTGCCATGAGTGCCTCCACACTTCGATCTCTGAATCGAAGTGTGGACAACGGACCTCTACGAACTCTTGACGCCTCGACGACAGCGGTCGTCGCAGTCTTGACGGCGCGTGAACTTACTATGAGAGCGTCCCCCAAGGCCCCCGAATGGTCACGCGGTTTTGGAACTTCGTGGCCTTTTGACCTGCGATGGTTGCCCCGAAGCACTTCCGCGTCCCGACTCCGCGTGGCCTGGGACACAACCTTGCAAGACCTGTCTCATTTCGCGTGAAGTCGTCGAGGTACCGACGAGTATGCCTCTCGACAGCCCTCTGAGCCCTCATTCATCAACGTTGTTGCCTTTTCCGCCCAGGAGTTTTGCCCGTGCCGACGGGTAAAGTGGCCTTCTGGCACCGGCGGTGCCCGCGTGGGGATGCGGACGCGTTGTGAACCAGGAGCGGCGGAGATGTCGACCGAGTCAGCCGAACCGCTGCGGGTCCAGTTGCTGGGCGCCGTGCGCGCGTGGCGCGGGGACACCGAACTGGCGTTGGGCTCCGCCCGCCAACGAGCCCTCTTCACCGTGCTGGCCATGCGCGCGAACCAGGTCGTGTCCCGCGAGGAGCTGGTCGACGCCATCTGGGGCGAGTCGCCGCCCGGCGCGGTGGACAGCAGTCTGTACACCTACGTGTCCCGCCTCCGGCGCGCGCTCGAACCCGTCCGTTCCAAGTGGACGGGCGGTCAGATGCTGGTGTCCGCGGGGTCGGGCTACAGCCTGCGGCTGGAACCGGGCCTGCTGGACGTGCGCGAGTTCGACCGCCTGCGGGAGCAGGCGCAGCTGAGCTGGGACCGCCGTGACGCCGCCGGGGCGAAGGCCGCGCTGGACGCCGCGCTCGTGCTGTGGCGGGGTGACGCCCTCACCGGCATCGACGGCCCGTTCGCCGCGCTGCACCGGGGCAGGCTGGCCGAGCTGCACCTCAACGTCCTGGAGCGCCGCGCCGAGATCATGCTGGAGTCCGGCGACCTCACCGCCGCCGTGGACGAGCTGTTCGACCTGAGCACCGCCTACCCGCTGCGCGAGACGCCGAGGGCGCTGCTGATGCTGGCGCTGCACCGGTCCGGGCGCGGGCCCGAGGCGCTGGAGGTGTTCCGGGAGACCAGGGAGGTCCTGGTCGAGCAGCTCGGCATCGAGCCGGGCGCGAAGCTGCGCAAGGTGCACGACGAGATCACCGCGGCCCGCGAGCGCTTCGGCGGCCAGCCCGCACCGGCGCCGCGCTCGCCGATCCCGCCGTACCCCGAGGTGTTCGTCGGCCGCGAGCCGGAGCTGACGGCGTTGCGCGCCGCGCTGGCCGACGTGCTCGACGGCAAGGGCACGGCCGTGTGGGTCGAGGGCGAGCCGGGCATCGGCAAGTCCGGGCTGCTGGCGACCGGGCTCGCCGACGCGGTGGACCGCGGCTGCGAGGTGCTGTGGCACGCGGGCGACGAGGTCGGCAGGCGCTTCCCGCTGAGCATGATCCTGGCCTGCCTCGACATAGACTCCCTCTCCCCCGACCCGCGGCGGGCCGAGTTCGCCACCGGGCTGCCGGGCCGCACCACCGAGCCCGCCTACCCGTGGCAGACCGACGATCCCGTGCTGGTGGCGGTCGACCGGCTGATCGGGCTGGTGGACCGGGTCGTCGGCTTCGTGGACGAGCTGTGCGCGGACGGGCCGGTCGTGCTGGTCCTCGAAGACCTCCAGTGGGCGGACGACGCCAGCCTGCTGGTGTGGCACCGGCTCGCGAAGGCGACCCGGCACCTGCCGCTGCTGCTGGTCGGCTCGTGCAGGCCGCACCCGCGCCGGGCCGAGCTGGACCCGCTGCGGACGATGGTGTCGATGGGCGGCGGCGAACTGCTGCGGCTGGACCCGCTGGAGGAGGAGACCGCGACCGAGCTGGTCCGCAGGCTCCTCGGCACGGACCCCGGTGCGGAGCTGCTCGCCACGACCGACTGCGCGGGCGGCAACCCGCGCTACCTGGAGGAGATCGTCGACGCGCTGGTGCGCGACGACGCCGTGGCCGTGTTCGACGGCGTCGCGGACATCGCGCACGACCGCACCCGGTACCCGTCGCAGCCGACGGTGAACACCGTGGTGACCCGGCGGCTCGACCACCTCGACGACACGAGCCGGGACGCGCTGCGGTGGGCCGCGCTGCTCGGCGTGGAGTTCGACCTGAGCGACCTGGCGACGGTGATGGGCAAGCAGGCGTCCGAGCTGCTGCCCGCTGTGGAGGAGGCGGCCGCCGCCGGGGTGATAGGCGAGTCCGGCCAGCGGTTCGCGTTCCGGCACACGCTCGTGCGGCGCGCGCTGTACGAGGCCATCCCCACGACCGTGCGGATCGCGCTGCACCGGCAGTCCGCCGAGACCCTGGACACCGCGGGCGCGCACGTGGAGCGGGTGGCCGAGCAGCTGCTCGGCGGACCGGTGCCCGCGGACGCGTGGGTGACGCAGTGGCTGCTGTCGCACACGAACGCCGTGGCGAGCCGGTCGCCGTCCATCGCGGCCGAGCTGCTCGCCGGCGCGGTGGTGGACCCGAGCCTGCGCGACCGGGCCCGCGAGGCCCTCACGTCCCGGCTGGTGCGGCTGCGGTTCTGGCTGGACCAGCGGCCCGCCGCCGAGGCGCGGGCCGTGCTGGCGACCACCGACGACCCGAACCGCGCGGCCGAGATGCGGCTCGTGCTGGCCTACCTCGACCACTGCGCGGGCGAGGACGAGCGCGCCGCCGCCGCGCTGCGGCAGGTGGCCGAGGACCCGGCCGTGCCCGACCGCTGGCGGGCGCGGCACCGCGCGCTGCTGGCCGAGGTCGCGCCGTCGCCCGCGGTCGTCGACGACCCGTTCACGCTGGCGCTCACCGCCCGCCACGAGTGGGAGGCCGCGTCGCGGCAGGGGCGGCACCGCGACGCGCTGGCGCTCGTGGAGGCGGCGCTGGACGCGGTGAAGGGCCGCTCCGTCCACGCCGACCTGGAGCTGTGCCTCGCGGAGGACAAGGTCTTCACGCTGGACAACCTGGACGAGTTGGAGGAGGCGACCCGGACGCTGGACATCGCGGGCAACCTCGTCATCCAGCGCGGCCTGACCGGCGGGCCGCACATCCCCTCGGCCGTGCACCGCTACTGGCTCGGCCGGTGGGACGAGTCGCTGGCCGAGTTGGACGCGGTGGTGCGCGACCGCCCCGAGATCACCTACCACGCGGTGCGGCAGCACGGCTCGGTCCGGCTGCTGCACGGCGTCCGGGCGCTGATCGCGGCGCACCGCGACGACTCGACGGGCCTGGAGACGCACCTCAAGGCCGCCGCCGACTACCGGCAGGCGCCGGTGGAGGTCCGCGACGACTTCCTGCCGATGGCGCTGTCGGTGGCCGCCGAGCAGCTCGGCCGCCCGGACGAGGCGCTGCGGGCGTTGCTGCCGCTGCTGTCCGACGACTACCCCGGCCTGGTGCCGCGCCACCAGTGGCTGCCGCGGCTCGCGCGGCTCGCGCTGGACCTCGGCCAGGCGGACCACGCGGAGGCCGCGCTCGCGCTGTGCCACTTGGGCGCGGACCGCGAGCAGTCGCCCGCGCGGGCGTCGATCGCCGCGCGCTGGTGCCAGGGGCTGATCGAGCGCGACCCGGTGGCGCTGGCGGCCGTGGCCAAGCACTTCGGCTCGGTCGGCCGCAAGGTCGAGCACGCCGCGGTGTCGGAGGACCGGGCCGTGCTGCTGGCCGCCGAGGGCCGGACCGAGGACGCGCACACCGCGTTCTACGACGCCCTCACCGTCTACACCGGACTCGAGGCGGCGTGGGACGTGCGCAGGGCGGAGTCCCGCCTCAAGCCGTTCGGCATCCGCTGGCGGGTCGGCGGCCGCGGCGCGGCCGACGGTCGCCCGCTAGACCAGATCGAACGCCGCGTGGCGGACCTCGTCGCGGCGGGCTGGCCCAATTCCGACATCGCGACGAGGTTGAGCATGTCCCGAAACACGGTGCAGCTGCACGTGACCCGGTTGTTGCAGAAGCTCGAGGTCGACTCGCGGCTGAGCGTGACCCGCCAGGTGATCGACCGGTACGCGAGCGACTGCGCGAGCACCGCGTGATGGACTGGTCGACCAGGCTGGCGGCCAGGACCCGCACGCAGTCCGACCTGTTGGGCGGCATCCTGGCCCTCGCCAACGCACGGGGCGTCGTCAACTTCTCCGGCGGCTTCCCGGACCTGTCGGTGTTCCCGACCGACATCGTCGCCGACATGGCCCGCGAGCTCCTCGACACCGACGCCGCCATCGCCCTCCAATACGCGCCGAGCGAAGGCATCGAGAGCACCCGCGACGCCGTCGCCGACCTGCTCCTCACCGAGGAGGGCCGTCGACCGGCCGACGACGAACTGATGATCACCAGCGGCGGCATCGACGCCGTGACCCTGATCGCGAAGTCGATGCTGGACCCCGGCGACACCGTCCTGGTCGAGGAACCCAGCTACCTGGGAGCGGTAGCGGGCTTCGCCTCGTTCGACGCCCGCACAAGATCGATCCCCATGGACCACGAGGGCCTGGACGTAGAAGCACTGGCGACCGTGCTCCGCACCACCGACGTCAAACTCCTCTACACCATCCCGGACTACCAGAACCCCAGCGGCCGCACCCTGTCCGCCGAACGCCGAACAGCGTTGGTAGACCTGTGCCGCACCCACGGCGTGCTGATCGTCGAGGACGTCGCCTACCGCCAACTGGGCTTCACCGACGACAAGCACCAGAGCCTCTGGTCACTGGCACCGGACGTGGTGGTCCAGATCGGCACGTTCTCCAAGACCTTCTTCCCCGGCGTCCGCCTCGGCTGGGCAGCGGGCCCGGCCCCGCTGATCACCCAACTGGTCGTCGCCAAGCAGAACTCCGACCAGTGCGCGGGCGCGCTCGGCCAGCGCTTGATGGAGGAGTTCTTGCGCGCCAAGCACTTCGACACCCACCTCCCCAAGGCCCGCGCGCTCTACCGCTCCCGAGCCGGCGTCCTCACCACGGCACTCACAGAACACTTCACCGACCTCGGCACGTGGACCACCCCCACCGGCGGCTTCTTCACCTGGCTCCACCTCCCCGGCATCAACACGACAGCACTAGCCGCACAAGCCAGGGAAATCGCGGTCGCCTTCGTCCCAGGCGCGGGCTTCTTCGCCGACCGCCCAGACCACGAACACCTCCGCCTGTCCTACAGCCGGGTAGCCGAATCCGACATCGACGACGGCATCGCCCGCTTGGCGTCGACCGTTCGGCGCACCTGACCGAATCCACGTTTCACCCGAACCCGCACCGGGTAGTAGACCGACCACGGGCACGACCGTGGAACGGGTGGACATGCTGAGTTCGTACCTGGAGAACATCCGCACGGGCTTCCTGGCCTTCGTGGGGATAGGCGCTCTCGTACTGCTACCGCTGGTGGCACTGCACTACTACCGCTTCGGCCGCGTGGAACCCCGCCGCGCCCTGGTCCTGTACGGCCTGCTGGCCTACGGCCTGGTCGCCTTGGCGCTGATCTTCCTCCCGTTCCCCGACCGCGCGAACCTGTGCCAGGGCGACCAAATGCTCTCCACGGTGCCGTTCCAGTGGGTGACGGACATGCGCAACAACATGGCGTACAACGGCCGCTCCGGCATCGTCGCCATGGCCACGTCATCAGCATTCGTGCAGCAGGCCTTCAACGCCGCCCTCTTCCTCCCGTTGGGCATCGTCCTCCGCAAGGCCTACGGAAAAGGCGTGCTCGCCACGGTCTTCATCGGCCTTGGCATCTCCCTCCTTGTCGAGGTAGTCCAGTACACCGGCAACTTCTGGATCTACCCCTGCCCGTACCGCATCTCCGACGTGGACGACCTCATCTCCAACACCTCAGGCTCACTTCTGGGCTGGATGATCGCCCCCGTGGCAATCGTCGTCCCCGCCCTCCCAGACGCGGACACAGCAGTGGCCAGCCCGGACACGGTCAGCGTCCCCCGCAAGGTCTTGGGCTTGATCGCCGAGGCAGTGGTGTTCCTGGTGATCGCCCGCTTCCTGTTCCCCACCAACCCCTGGGCACAAATCGGCTTGGTGGTGGCAATGCGCATCGCCCTCCCCGCAGCCACCGGCGGCTGGACACTGGGCGGCTGGCTGATGCGCTACCGCATGCGCCGCCTGGACGGCGGCCGAGCCGACCCAGCACGAATCACCGTCCGAGAACTGCTGGGCGTCACGGGCTTGGTCGCCTACGCAGTACTCCTATCACCAAGACTGACGTCCTGGACCGGCTTCGGAGTCGACCTGCTGGTGGTCTCACTGGTGCTACTGGGCTCCTTCGCCGCCCCGGTATTCCGCCGAGACCAGCTGGGCTGGCACGAACGAGTAGCGGGAACCAGAGGAATCATGACCACACGAACCCCAGCACCCCGCCCCAAGACCAGGGCATAACTCCCACCAACACCGCACCAACCGCCGGGGCCCTTCTGGGGCCCCGGCTCCATTTGGCACCGCCCCAGACCGCAGATGCCAGGCCCCCGGCCCCAACTCGCACCACCGACCGACTACCAGAGCCCCTTTGGGGCCCCCGGCCCTAACTCGCACCGCATCCCCACCGCAGGTGCCAGGGCCCCCCGCTCTAACTCGCACCGCACCCAACAGCAGCCATCTCGGGCCCTCGACCCCAACCTGCACCGTCGACTGGACCACTAGGGCCCCCTGGGCCCCGACCGCCACTCGCACCGCACGGAACTGGTCTTTATCTCTTCCAGCCCCGGCTGGCACCGGCACCGCACGGGACTGGCCTGTCTTCTTCCAGCCCTCGGCTGACACCCGCACCGCACGGGACTGCGCTGTTCTTCTTCCGGCCCCCGGCTGACACTCGCACCGATCGGAACTGGCCTGTCTTCATCCGGTCTCCGGCTGGCACCGGCACCGATCGGAACTGGCCTGTCTTCCGGCCCCCGGCCGGCACCAGCACCGCACGAAACTGGCCCGTCTTCATCCGGCCCCCGGCCGGCACCCGCACCGGGACCAACCGCCAGGGCCCTTTTGGGCCCCCGGCCGCCACTCGCACCGCTCGAGATCCGGACCGTGCCGGCAGGTTCTTTTAACCCCCACCCCGGCCGACCCCCGATTGTTTTTGCGCCCCCACCCTCTTTCGTCTTGTCAAGGCATCTTTCCCGCCTTGACAAGACGAAAGAGGGTGGGACAATCGGCGCAATCGGGGGTTAGCCCCCAAACCCCCGCAAAGCACCACATCCCCGCAGGTCAACACCCACCTCAAGCACTACGCCCCCGCCAACTCCCCCCACCCCCGAACCACCGAACGACCTCATCGATCCCCTCTTCCCCCAGAGGCGTCAACGGCCGAAACTCCGCCCCATCCCCCACCTCAACCTCACCCTCGACGACCTCTTCAGCCATCTCCGGCCTCAACCACGACTCCACAGCCTCCCGAACCCGCCCAACCCGAGCCCGAGAAGCCCTCCGCACCAACCACCGCCGAACCCCAACCCCCACACCCGCAACAACCATCACCCCGAGCACCGACGGCAACACGACCTCGACCACGTGCCACCTCCGCTCACCCTCGGCGAACCACCGACCGAACCACCGGCCCAACGATCGACCTAACCCCAACCCAGCCCCACCACACCCACCATCAACGACCGATATTCCTCCCGCAGCCTCATTGTGATGCACCCCACTGACATAACAAAGAACCATAAGCCTCTTGACGACCAGACCACCCAAGGTCGTTCACCGCGCTAATCATCTCCCGCCTCCCCTAGACCGGCAGAACCACTGGCAGAACGCGCCTAAACACTCGGGGAATGCACCCGATTCCCCTACGACATCTTGTTGCCAGCGCAATCTTCGTACCAGGCGTTTCACATTACCCACGAGTTACCCGTGACTTTGTTCCACATTCCTCGAAACCGAGGGCGTCCGGGCAGGTCACCGTGTGCATCAGGGCAAGGGGTTTGCCAGGGAATGAAAACCTGCCTAATGTGAGAGAAGCTCCAGGGACGAGCGCTGGGCGTCACAGCCCGCCGCGCATCCCCGGCGAATAAACAACTCGGGTACTTCGTCCTCGCCTTTTCGCACGCGTTTTTCCGGCGAGGACGTGAGCGCCGGCGGCGGCAGGGGCCGTTGTGCGCTGCAACCGGTCGAGGGGTCGGCAGGCCACGCCATCGTCTGCTGCCCCCTTGCCCGGCTCGAAGATGGTCAGACCTGGTCAGAGCGGTGTCACCGCAGCACAGGCGACGCGTCCACCCTGAAAGGCAGAGGACACGAACGATGTCTTGATCAGCATCCGACTTGTTCGACCTACGTCAGGAAAGATGGTTGCCACGAATGCGTAACTCGACCGACGAGCGGGCGCTCCCGACGCCCGCCGAGAACCCCGAGGACCTCGACGAAATTCTCGGTCTGGTCACCAGCACCTCCATGCGGACCACCCCCACGTGGACCTGGTGGACCGAGGAGGAGGACCAGGTTCTGGTCATGCGGATGCCGCACCCGGTCGGGACCGTCGTCGGGCAGCGGACCGTCCGCGAATACGGGCACACCGTGCGGGTCGAGCTGAAGGTCCGGCACAGCGACGCGCCCACCGGGCCGGTCGCCCGCGGCGCGATGGTGATGTCGACGCTGCGCACGACGCTGCACCGCCCGGTCGGCGGTCGGGAACTCGTGGTGTTCGCGAACGGCATTCCGCGGCCCGCCGTGCGGATGCTCGACGGATCGCACCAGGTCATCTCGGTCGAGGCGCACGAATACCCGGACGGCCCGCACCGGGCGTCCGACCCGGTTCGGGCGGGCATTCCCGACGACGGCCGCATCCCGCGCTACTACCGCGCCAAGACCCGGCTGCTCGACCTCCTTCAGGAACTCGGGCAAGGCGCCCCCCTACCCCCGGAGCGAGAACTGTCCGCCCAATTCGGCATCGCGCGCATGACGCTGCGCCAGGCCATCGGCGAGCTCGTCGTCGAGGGCAAGGTCCGGCGCAGGCAGGGCAGCGGCACCTACGTCGCGCCGCCCAAACTGGTCCAGCCGCTGGGTGTCGGCGGTCGGGAGCCCGGCGTCGAGGAGCCGGGCGAGGTCCGCAGGCTCGTCACGGCCGAGCACCTCGCCGCGGACGCCGAACTGGCGCACGACCTGGACATCGACCCCGGCGACCCGGTGGTGCACATCGAGCGGCTGAAGATCGTCGACGACGAGCCGATGCTGCTGGAGTCGAGCTACCTGTCGGCCAAGCGGTTCCCGGACCTCATCGAGGTGTTCGACGCGGACAAGCCGCTGCTGGACTGCCTGCGCGACCGGTACCGCGTGGTGCCGACCCGCACCGAGGAGCAGGTGGAGACGGTGCTGGCGTCGCCGCGCGAGGCCCGGCTGCTCGCCACCGCGCCCGCCGCGCCGATGCTGCTCCTGCACCGCGTGAGCCACGACGTCGACGGCAAGCCGGTCGAGCGGGTCCGGGCGCTGTTCCGCGGCGACCGCTTCACGTTCGCGGTGCGCTCGGAGTCGACGGACTAGCGGGCCGCGCCCACGGACTGGACGCGGTCACAAACTAGTCACCAGTTGTCCACTGGGGCTGTTCTACCGTCGTGGAACCGTGCCGCCGACTGCCTGTCGCGCTGTCGGCCGCGTCCGGACCAAGAGATCAGCAGAGTGAGGAGACCGGTGGTGTTCCGTTCCGCGCGTGCCGAGGCCGTCGCAGGCGAGTTGCTGGTGCGCAAGCTGTACGAGGAGCACGGCCGCGCGATCCTGGCGTACGCGACCAGGTTGACCGGCGACCGCCTCGTCGCCGAGGACGTGGCGGAGGAGACCCTCGTCCGCGCGTGGCGGTACTCCGAGGCGATCACGACCGGTGGTGACTGGGTGCGCGGCTGGCTGCTCACCACGGCCGAGAACGTCGTGCTGGAGCGGACGTGCTCCGCTTCGCCGTGGCGTGCCCGCTCGGAGCCCGCCGTCCGGTTACCAGCCGCGTTCCGGTCGGCCATCCGCAAGCTGAAGGTCAGCCGGATGAACGCCGTGCGCACGTCCGAGGCCCCGCTGTCGTCGATGCCCTGACGAGCCCCGTCAGGCGCCGCGCGGCACCGCGCGCGCCCGCTGGTCCGGCACGCCGCCGAACCGCCGGTCCCGGCAGGCGTAGGAGTCGACGGCCCGCCGCAGCGCGCGCCGGTCGAAGTCCGGCCACAGCGCGTCGGTGAACAGGATCTCCGCGTACCCGCCCTGCCACAGCAGGAAGTTGCTGATCCGCTGCTCGCCGGACGTCCTGATCAGCAGGTCGACCTCGGGCACGTCGGGCGCGTACAGGTAGCGGCCGAAGTCCCGCTCCCCCACCGCGTCCACGTCGACGCGGCCCGCGACGGCGTCGACCACCAGCCGCCGGGCGGCGTGCACGATCTCGGCCCGGCCGCCGTAGTCCAGGCACAGCACCAGCGTCAGCCGGGTGTTGGCCCCGGTCCGGCGTTCCGCCGCTTCCAGCGCGGCCCGCAGGTCCGCCGGTATCCGGTCGCGGCGACCGGCCCACACGAGCCGGATCCCCCTGGTGTGCAGCCATTCCACCCGGTCGCGCACCACCCGCGCGACGACGTCCGCCAGCCCGCCCACCTCGTCGGAGGGCAGCACCCGGTGCCGGGTGGAGAACGCGAACACGCTGAGGAACCGCAGGCCGATCTCCGCCGCGCCCTCGACCACGTCCAGCAGCGCCCGCTCCCCGGCGGGCCGGGACCGGCCGCGGTCGTCCATGATCACGGCGACGTGCCTCGGAACGTCCGAAGTGGACTCCTCCCGCCCGTCGACCCGCGGCGGCACCGTCCCCTCCACCTCGTCCAGGCCGAGGTGGTAGCCCGCGATGGCCATCTCCAGGAACGGCCGGCTCGACGGGTGCACGAGGTCGAGCACGGCCGTGCCCTCCTCGACCAGCAGCCGGGCCCGCCGCACCACGACGTCGACCGGCTCGTCCGGCAGGTAGCAGCGGCCGGTGCGCAGGTCGTGGCCGTAGCCGCGGCACACGTCCAGCAGCCGGAACACCTCGCCCAGCAGGGACATCTCGTGCGCGGCGGGCCGCAGCGGCTCGAACAGCGGCAGCGTCAACCGGGCGGGCGCGCCGCCCGCGCCGCGCAGGAAGCCGCGCAGGTCGTCGAACGTGGCGCAGCGCGGCGGGGCCGCGCGGTCGAGCCGGATGGCCTCCAGGAACTCCCGCAGCACGGCCACGTCCAGGCCCCACACCACGACGGTGTGCACGAACGCCTGCCGCAGCCGGTGGTCGCTGCGCCCCTCGGCGACCTCCTGGAGCGTTTCCACGACCCAGTCGGCGAAGCAGTCGTCGGAGATGTCCTCGGTGGCGGCGAAGTACGCGTGCAGCGCGTGGAAGTGCGGGTGCTTCGGCGCGGGCAGGTACGTCCTCACCAGGTGGTGGGTGTCCGGGTCCGCCGCCGCGTGCACCTTGTCGCACAGCTCGTAGGACGCCCGCAGCCCGAGGTCGAAGACCCCCGCCACGTCCAGCGAGTTCACCATCAGGTCACCCCGTTCTCCGCAGTGACCCCCGATCATTCAGCCGGCGCAAGGCGAAAAACGTTCACGGGCCCGGTTTCGGTCGAAAAGACCAAGGGATAGCCCGATGCGGTGACAGCCGGTCACCGATCGTCGCGGTGGACCGCGGCGACCGGTGACCGGGACGGCCTACTCGTCGTCGAACCCGAAGGATTCGCCGATCTCCTCGAACACCTCGCCCAGCACCATCCCGCCGACCACACCGGCCGCGACGCCGCCGACGACCGCGCCCATGCCGGGGCCGCGGCCGTGGTGGCCGTGGTCGTCGTACCCGCCGTGGCCGTACTGCTGGTGGTGGCCGCCGCCGCGCTCGGCGACCTGCGTCAGCCACTGGCCGACGACGGAGGACCAGTCGGTGCCCTCGGCGTCGC
This sequence comes from Umezawaea sp. NPDC059074, assembly GCF_042738955.1. Lineage (NCBI taxonomy): Bacteria > Bacillati > Actinomycetota > Actinomycetes > Pseudonocardiales > Pseudonocardiaceae > Umezawaea > Umezawaea sp. NPDC059074. The sequence continues at coordinate 72,384 of NZ_JBHYHC010000002.1, read as the reverse complement.
GGTGCGACAGCGCGAAGTGGCCGAACGAGTCGCCACCCGAGCTGAACATCCCGCCGCGCTTGTCGGCCTCCAGCACCACGTACAGCTCGTGCGGGTTCGCCACGAACGTCAGCTCGACCTGGCTGAGCGCGCCCGCGAACTGCGGCGGCGGGTAGAACTCGATCTCCTGGTAGAAGCCGAGGTCCTGCGGCACGCCGTGCAGGCGGCCCGCTTCGACGTCGGCCTTGCGGAACTGGAAGCCGAGCGCCCCGAAGGCGTCCAGCACGCGGTCCTGCGACGGCAGCGGGTGCACGGAGATCGGGTCGAGGTCGCCCTTGTCCGGCGCGCCCGCGATGACCAGCTCGGTGCGCACGCCGACCGTCATGCCGTGCAGGTGGGTCGAGCCGACCGCGGTGAGGGGCGTCTCCCACGGGACGTGCAGCTGGAACGGGACCGCGACCGGCTGACCCGCCGCGACCTTCACGGCCTGCGCCACGACCACCCGGTGGAACTCGGCGGTCTGGCTGCCCTCGTGGTCGCCGTGCTCGACCTCGACGCGGGTGACCAGCGACAGCACGACCTGGCCGATCTCCACGTCGTTGCTGCCGCCCTGGACGCGCACCTGCCCGGTGACGACCCCGCCGGGCGTGGCGTGCGGTGAGTCCAGCACGGTGTCGACGGACGGCCCGCCGACTCCGAACGCGCTCAGCATCCGCTTGAACATCAGGTTTTCCTCCGGGGATGGGGAGAGTGCCGGTGTCCGGCGACACCGGTCAACTTCGAGGATCGGTCTCGTCGTCGAACTCGCCGATCAGCTCTTCCAGCAAGTCTTCCGGTGCCGCGATGCCGACGACCCGCAACGTGGATCCCCGCCCCGGTCAGGCGTGCTTAGCGGTCAGGGCGTAGGACGGGAGCGGCGTGTTCCCCTTCTTCCTCGCCGTCGCGCGCAGCACGTCCACCTGGCTGGTCACGAAGTCCTGGGCCAGGTCCGTCAGGCCGGTCGTCGAGTCGACGAGGTGGAGGCAGGCCCCGATTTCCCAGTCCGCGTCCTGGAGGGCGGAGGTGTCCATCCGCCGCTCTCCCGTCGGGGTCCAGCCGGTGCGGTCCAAGCCGCGCAGGAGGGTCTCGCGGGAGAACGGGGTTCGGACGTTGCCGTCGCCCCTCACACCCATCGCCTCGATCTGGCCCTGCACCAGGACCGCCAGCAGGTGGGGCACCTGGTCCACCGCGTCGGGGCGCAGGTCCCATTCGGCGAAGCAGAGGCGCCTGGCCCACGGTCGGACGCGACGCAGGACCCGTTCCACCTGGTCCACGGAGTCGAAGTACCAGGCGCAGTGGGACAGGACGACGTGGTCGAACTCCTCCGCGGCGAACCGCACCCCGTCGTCCAGGACGTCCACCTCGAACCGCATCTCCACCCGCGCCCCCAGCGGGCTCGCGAGGAGGAACGCCGCCGAGTCGCCGATGGTGATCGGTGCACCGTAGTCCGGGCTCGCCACGTCCAGGCCCACGACCCGACCGGTAGGGCCTACGGCCTCGGCCAGCACGGCGGTCATGTCGCCCTGGCCGCAGCCGATCTCCAGGACCGACTCGCCCCGGCCGATCGCCCACCCGTCGACGAGATCCATCCGGAACCGGGTCTGGGCGAGTTGCACGGCGGGGTGTGTCGCCATGCCCGCGACGATCGTGTCGAGCCTGTCCACGCACTGCTCCGTTCGGCCGCCGAAAACCCGATCGTAAGGACCGTGCGCAACCCGAATACGCCGAAGGCCGCCACCGGGAGGTGACGGCCTTCGGGCGGAGCTCACGAGATCACATGTGGACGGCCGGGGCCGCGCCCTCCATGTTCGGCGCGCCGGAGCGCAGCAGCGCACCGGACACGACCGCGCCGACGAGGAAGATCGCCGCGGCCCAGGTGAAGGCCGTGGTGTAGCTGTGGATCGCCGCGTCCGCCATCAGCTGCGGGGTCGGCTGCTTGCCCGCCAGGAACGACGTGGCCGCCTCGGCGGCGAACGTGCTCAGCAGCGCGGTGCCGATGGAGCCGCCGATCTGCTGCGCGGTGTTCACCGTCGCGGAGGCGACACCGGCGTCGTGCGGGTCGACGCCGAGCGTGGCCACGTTCATCGCGGGGGCCATCGCCAGGCCGATGCCGATGCCGAGCACCATCAGCGGCAGCAGGACGCCGTTGGAGTAGGTGCTGGTGAGCGTGATCTGGCTGAGCCAGAACAGGCCCGCCGCGCCGATGACCATGCCCGTGGGCACCAGCGGCCGAGCGCCGAAGCGCGGCAGCAGGACGGCCGTGGCGGTGGTCGCGGAGATCATCAGCGTCGCGACCATCGGCATGAACGCCACGCCGCTCTCGATGGGCGTGAACTGGAGGTTCTGCTGGAGGTAGAACGTCAGGAACAGGAAGATCGCGAACATCCCGATGCCCAGCAGGAACACCGACGCGTAGGCGCCGCCGCGGTCGCGGTCGAGCACGACGCGCATCGGCAGCAGCGGGTGCGAGGACGTCACCTGGATGCGGACGAACACCGCGAGCAGCACGACGCCCGCGAGCAGGAAGCCCCACACCGACGCGGACGACCAGTCGTGGCTCTCCTTGTTGGCGAAGCCGTAGACGACCGCGAACAGACCGGCCGTCGAGGTCAGCGTGCCGGGGATGTCGATCTTCGGCCGGTCGCCGAGCACGGGCTCGTGGCGCAGCAGCAGGTAGGAGCCGACGAACGCGATCACCGCGAAGACGATGTTGACGAACATGCACCAGCGCCAGTCGAGGTACTCCGTCAGCACGCCGCCGAGCAGCAGGCCGACGGCCGCGCCGCCACCGGCGATGGCGCCGAAGATGCCGAACGCGCGACCGCGTTCCTTGGGATCGGTGAACGTCGTGGTGAGCAACGACAACGCCGCGGGCGCGAGGAGCGCGCCGAACACGCCCTGCGCCGCGCGGGCGACCAGGAGCATCTCGATGCTGTTGGCCGCGCCGCCCACCGCGGACACCACGGCGAACCCGGCGAGGCCGATCAGGAACGCGTACTTGCGGCCGAAGATGTCGCCGACCCGGCCGCCGATGAGCAGGAGGCTGCCGAACGCGAGCGCGTAGGCCGTGACGACCCACTGGCGGGCGTCGTTGCTGAAGCCGAGGTCGGCCTGCGCCGACGGCAGGGCGATGTTCACGATCGTCGCGTCGAGCACGACCATCAGCTGAGCGAGGCCGATCATGACCAGGATCAGCCAACGTCGAGCGTGGTGCGGGTTGTCGCCGTGCTGGGTGACGGCCCGCGGCGCCTCCACCGTGGCGGCCGGTGAATCTGGCATGAGCGTGTTCCTCACAGGTTTATGTGGAGTGGATACCTCCGGATACCCGATCAGCCTACACGCGAAGTGGAGGAGGGCCCTCAACTTGAGCTAGGCTAGGGGCATGACACGGGACACAGTCCCCGTCGCAACGGTGCGACCCCTGCGTCGGGATGCGGAGCTCAACCGCCGCAAGATCATCGAATCGGCGCGGGTCGTCTTCAGCGAACGCGGTTTCAGCGCGGCGCTCGACGACATCGCCCACCACGCGGGCCTCGGCGTCGGCACGGTCTACCGGCGATTCCCCAGCAAGGAGCACCTCGTCGAGGCCATGTTCGTGGAGCGCATGGACGAGGTCCGCGTCCTGGCCGAGCGGGCGCTGGAGGAGGCCGACCCGTGGGACGGCTTCGTGAGCTTCCTGACCCACACGGCCGAACTGCACTCCGACGACCGCGGGCTGCGGGAAGTCATGCTGTCCAACAACTTCGGCCAGGGCCGAGTCGCCGAAGCGAAGAACCGGATGGTCCCGCTCGCGATCGAACTCGTGCGGCGGGCCAAGGAGTCCGGCAGCCTGCGCGCGGACTTCGAGGCGACCGACCTCGCGGTCATCCACATGATGATCGGCTCCGTCGCCGAGTACACCCAGGACGTGCGGCCCGACCTGTGGCGGCGCTACCTCGGCGTGCTGCTGGACGGCCTGCGCGCCGACTGCGACCGCAAGAACCCGCTGTCGCCGCAAGCACTCGGCTTCGACGGGCTCGACGTCGCCATGTGCGCGTGGAAACCGCGCACCTGACCTGAGCCGAACGGGTGCGCGCCCCTTCGTCCACACCGCTTCGCTACGTTGGGCGGACAGCTTGGACGAGGGGGGACCCGCCCATGACCACTGTGCTCGCCGACGCGACGTTCGACCCGCCCGGAGTGCCGGACTTCTTCCCACCGGCGATCGTCGCCGGGATCACCAAACCGATGGTGCTGCTCGTGCTGTCGGTCGTCATCGTCGCGGCGTTCTTCCTCATCGCCACGCGCGACCTGAAGCTCGTGCCCGGCAGGCTCCAGTTCACCGCCGAATCCGTCTACGACCTCGGCCGCGACAGCATCGCCAGGGAGCAGATCGGCGGCAAGGACTTCCAGCCCTACGTGCCGCTCATCGTGACCCTGTTCAGCTTCATCCTGGTGAACAACCTCTTCGGCATCGTGCCGCTGGTCCAGTTCCCCACGATGGCGCACTTCGGGTTCCCGCTGGCGCTGCTGGTCGTCCTGTACCCGCTGTTCCACGTCGTCGGCATCCGGCGGCACGGCCTCGGCCGCTACCTCAAGCTCCAGCTGTTCCCGGCGGGCGTGCCGAAACCCGTCTACGTGCTGCTGACGCCGATCGAGCTGTTCCTGCGGTTCTTCATGGACCCGCTGGCGCTGGCGATCCGGGTGTTCGCGGCGATGTTCGCGGGCCACCTGATCCTGCTGGTGTTCACCCTCGGCGGCGAGTTCCTGCTGCTGGAGGCGAGCGCGGTCCTCAAGCCGGTGTCGGTGGTGGCCTTCGCGTTCGCCATCGCGATGACGTTCCTGGAAGCGCTCGTTCAGGTGCTCCAGGCGTACATCTTCGCGCTGCTCACGGCGAACTACATCGGCCGCGCGCTCGCCTCGGACCACTAGAGCCCGGCGAGGAAGTCCACGCAGCGCCGCCACACCAGTTCGGCGGCGCGCTCGTCGTAGTCCGGCAGGTCCTCGTCGGTGAAGAGGTGCCCGACGCCGGGGTAGCGGAACGCCTCGGCCTTCGCGACGGCCGCGTCCCGCATCCAGCCCGCGACCTTGTCCGGCGGGGCGTAGGCGTCCGGGTCGGCCACGTGCAGCTGCATCGGCAGGCCCGGCCGCACGTTCTCCGGCACCGCGCCGGTGCCGTGCAGGAACAGCACGCCCGCGCACTCGGGGCGTTCGGCCAGCAGGCCGCCCGCGATGCTCGCACCCATGGAGAACCCGCCGAGCACCGTGTCGTCCGGCAGGCCGCGCAGGACCGCGCGCGCCCGTTCCGCGATGGTCGGCCACCCGATCCACTCGGCCAGGGTGAACCCGTCGTCGAGGGTCTCGGCGATGCCGCCGTAGTACAGGTCCGGTGTCACCACGGCGTGCCCTGCCTGGCGGAACCGGCCCGCTGCTGCGAGCACGGCGGGCCTGAGCCCGTAGGCGGAGTGGAACAGCACGACGGTGGTCATGGACCCATTATCGACTTGATCGCGAACGCCGCGACCACGCCCATGGCGTAGACCACGCCGGGCGGGGTGACGCGCGGCACGCCGCCTCCCCGCTTGACCGCGGGGAGACGACCGCCCATATTGGCCGGAGGCGCCCAGCGGAGGAGTTCGTCATGGCCAGGCCGAGCGTGCGGGAGCAGATCGTCGACGCGGCGTCCGAGCAGTTCCACCGCCACGGGTACAACGCCTGCGGGGTCAAGCTGATCACGGACAGCGCGGGCGTGCCCAAGGGGTCGTTCTACAACCACTTCCCCAGCAAGGAGGACCTCGCGCTGGAGGTGATGGCGCGCTACGCCGCGTCCCGCCGGTTCGAGGAGCTCTCCGCGGCCACCCCCGCGCCGCTGGAGCGACTGCGCCGCAACTTCGAGTTCCTCGCGGGCGAGATCACCGGCTACGGCTACGAACGGGGTTGCATGTTCGGCAACTTCACCACTGAGGCCGCCGACCACAGCGCGGCCATCGGCGACGGCGTCCGGCAGGGTTTCGCGGACTGGACGACCGCTGTCGCCGCCGTGCTGCGCGAGGCGCAGTCGGACGGGACCCTGGCCGCGACGCACGACGCGGACGTGCTGGCGCTGTTCGTCGTGAACGCCTGGGAGGGCGCGATCGTGGGCGCGCGGGCGGCGAAGGACGGCTCGTCGTTCGCCGCCTTCTTCCACGTGGTGTTCGACTCGCTGCTGACCTGACGACCGAAGACCACGTTCAGCTGACCGGACTTCACGATTTCGGGGATCCCCCGAGTCCGAGCCGTGACAGCAGGCGTCGACGGCTCGGACCGCGGGCGAAGTCGTGGACCGTCCGAAGAGGACGGTGGGGCTCAGCCCTTGCCGATGACCCGGTGCAGCACGGACATGTCCTCCTCGCCGAACCCGGCCTCCACCGCCGCGTCGAGGTGGGCGAGGGTCGCCCGCGCGCCCGCGAGGTCGACGGCGTCGCCCCCGGCGTCGAGCACCAGCCGGGCGTCCTTCGCGGCGAGCCGGGCGGAGAAGCTGGCCGGGTGCTCGTCGGCGATCATCTGCTTGCCCTTGACGTGCGCGTACGGCGTGTCCACCGCGCCGCCCTTGATCGTCTCCAGGAACAGCGCCGGGTCGAGGCCCAGACTTCCCGCCAGGGCAAGGCTTTCCGCCAGCGCGTTGGTCAGCGACAGCACCCACGCGTTGGCCGTCAGCTTCAGCGCGCTGCCCGCGCCCGCCTCGCCGACCCACACCGTGCGGCCGCCGACGGCGTCGAACACCGGCGCGCAGCGGTCCCGCGCGTCCGACGGCCCGGACGCCAGCACCACGAGCTTGCCCGCCTCGGCGGGCTGCTTGGTGCCGACCACCGGCGCGTCCACGTACACCGCGCCCGCCTTCTCGGCGATCGCCGCCAGCGTCGCCGCCCACTCCACGCCGACGGTGCTCATCTGCACCCAGAGCTGTCCGGCCGCCAACCCGGCGTCCGCGATCACGGCCTCCACGCCGGGACCGTCGGCCAACACCGTGACCACGATGTCCGCCCCCTCCACGGCCTCGCGCGGGGTGTCCACGACCACGACGCCGTGCTCCGCCAGCGGTTCCGCCTTGGCGCGGGTCCGGTTCCACGCCCGCACGTCGAGCCCGGCCTTGGCCACGTTCGCGGCCATCGGGGCGCCCATGACCCCGGTCCCCAGAAAAGCGATCCTCGTCATGCCCCCGATCCTGCCCCTGTTCGGCGGCGCGCACGAACCGAGGCCCCGTCGCGCCAGAACGCCACGCCGTCCCGCCGCAGCTCCACGCCCTCGGACGTCACGACGAGCGCGTCGGCGGGACCGGCGACTTCCAGCACCACGCCGCCGTCAGCACCTCGCACCCGGAGCACGCCGTCGTCGTCGAGCACCAGGCTCGTGTTGTCGGCGCCCAGGTACCTGTCCCACTGCCACGTGCCGTCCGCGGCGTGCAGCACGAGCCGCTTGTCGTCGCGGTGCGCGAACACGACCGTCCCGTCGGCGGAGGTCAACGACTGCCGCCGCAACGACTGGCCGGGCAGCAGCGTGTCACCGCGGCCCACCTCGACACCGGTCGCGGCGCAGCCCGCGTGGCCGTCCAGCACCCACGACGTGCCGTCCAGCCGCACGGTCCCGTCGTCGGCCACCACGAGCCGGGTAGCCCCGGTCGTGCCCGCGCGCCACACCGGAGCGCCGTAGAACGTCCGCAGCACGAGGTCGCCGTCGGTGAGGTCCACCCAGCCGTCGCCCACCCAGTGCGTGCCCGTCGCCCACACCGCCCGGTCGCAGTACAGGACGAGGTTGCCGTCGTCCTGGTGCACGAGGGTGTGCGCCCCGTTCGGCGAGGTCAGCGACTGGTGCCGCAGCCTGCCGCCCGCGGGGAGTTCCGGGCCGCCGTGGGCGTACGGCGTCGAGGGCGGCGCCTCGGCGGGGGTGTTGTGGTTCACCTCCCGCCACAGCGGGTTCCCGTCCCGGTCGACCAGGCACAGCCGCCAGTACGCGACGCGCCGGTCCGGCAGCTTGCGCCAGGTCAGCTCCGCGCCGTCCTGGTCGAACCAGCTGGTCAGCGCCTCCGGCAGGTACATCCCCGAGATGCCGCCGGGCGTGTCCTCGCTCGCCCGCAGCAGCCCGCAGTGGCCACGGACGACGGTCCGCCTGCGACGGCCGGTCTGCACGAGGTGGGCGGACTCGGTGATCGCGCTCACCGGGGCGGACCCGCGCAGCACGGTGGTCTCCACGGCCCCGGTGCGGGAGTTGACCAGCCGGACCCGTTCGGTGCTGAGCAGCTCCAGGTCACCCGAGTCGGTGACGCGGAGGGCGTCGGCGTCGGGGTGTTCCAGGTCCGACGTCCAGACCAGCTCGTACGACGAGTCCCGGACCTCGACGGCGGTGTACCCGAGCGTCAGCGTGCCCGGCGCGCCCGCCCGCCAGGTGGCCTCGCCGGTGGCGGTGTCGACCAGCGTGGCGACGTGGTCGGAGTCGTAGCCCAGCACGTGCCTGCCGTCGCACGACGTGAGCGGATCGTCGTGGAGCTGCCCGAATTGACTCATCTCGTGCACCGGCCCACCGTAGTGCGCGAACGAGCGGGGTGAACGGCGAACAACTGCCGTCCACCAGCACCGCAGACGTCGCACCCGAGGAGAGTCATGATCTTCATCACGGCGAAGTTCCGGATCAAGCCAGAGCACGCCGAGGCGTGGCCGGAGATCTCCCGCGAGTTCACCGAGGCGACCCGCGCCGAGCCCGGCTGCCTGTGGTTCGACTGGTCCCGCAGCGTCGACGACGCGACCGAGTACGTGCTCGTGGAGGCGTTCCGCGACGACGAGGCGGGCGCCGCGCACGTCGGGTCCGAGCACTTCAAGAACGCGGGCAAGACCCTGCCCGCCTACCTGGTGGCGACGCCCAAGATCGTGAACTTCACCGTCCCCGGCCAGGAGTGGTCCGAGCTCGGCGAGATGGCCGTCGAGGCCTGAGCACGACCGAGCACCCCCGAGCACCCGAGCCCGCCGACCTCCCGAGGTCGGCGGGCTCGCCGCTTCCCAGGGGGTGCGGGTCCGCGACGGCCGTCGACATCCCGCGGTGGAACACCCGGACATCTCCACGGCTTGGGAAAGCGGCTTCCACCTGCCGGTTTACCGCGCCCTAGGCGAACGCTGACGCGCCACTCGCAGTATTCGTCGTGACAGGACACCCCCGGCCAGGAGTTCGGCCGCACCACCATCCGCTGGTGACCCACTCGGAGGCCCGATGCCCACCCGCACGTCCACCGCACTGCGCCGAGCGGCGACCGGCCTGCTGGCCCTCGCCTTCGTCGGATCGGGCATGGCCGCCTGGACCGGCTCCGCGACCGCCGCCGAGCGCACCTACCAGGTCAAGACCACCCTCGACGGCCGGACCGTCAAGGATCCCGACGTCCCGGTCGGCGCCAAGCGCGTCGCCGACATGTACGTCGCGGGCAGCCCCGTCACGCTGACGTGCCAGGACCGCGGGCCGAGCTACGGCGGCAGCGACATCTGGGACCTCACCGACGACGGCCTGTGGATCCCGGACGCCTACGTCGACACCGACTCCACGGGCATGGTGATGGCCAGGTGCGCCATCCCGAAGTCCTACCCGGCGAAGACCGACCTCAACGGGCGCAAGAAGAAGGGCGAGGCCGCCACCGCTCCCGGCGCCGTCGTCGACAAGTACCGGGAGGGCCAGTCGGTCCCGGTGGACTGCCAGGCCTTGGCCGGCGGGGCGATCTGGGACCACACCACGGACGGCCTGTGGGTGCCCGACGAGTACGTGAAGACCGGCATCACCGGGTTCGTCGAGGGCCTGCCCCGCTGCGACGTCGACGGCCTGCGCCCCGGTGGCGGGGACGGCGGCACGACCACCCACGGCCGCAACACCGGTCCGGCGGGCCCGACCACGGGCACCCGCCAGCAGAAGGTGGACCGCGTGATCGCGGCGGCGAAGTCCCAGATGGGCAAGGGGCTCCTCTACTCGTGGGGCGCGGGCGGCAAGGGCGGCCCGTCCTACGGCATCCACCACTACCCCGACGGTAACCCGGCCAACGGCGACGACTACGACCGCCGCGGCTTCGACTGCTCGGGCTTCACGCTCTACGCGTTCTGGAAGGGCGCGGGCATCGACATCGGCGCGAACACCACGGCGCAGTACAAGTCCGCGCACTTCGTTCCCCTGAGCCAACTCCAGCCCGGCGACCTGATCTTCTGGGGCGACGGCGACGACCGCAACACCACCACCCACGTCGCCCTCTACCTGGGCGACGACCAGATCCTCGAGGCCGCCCCGCCGCGCGACGGCAGCAGCGTCCACATCCGCGGCACGTACGGCAGGTCTTCCTGGACGGCCCACGCCGTCCGCTACCTCAGCTGATCCATCCGCACACCAAGATGGGGGATTCACCGAGATGAAGCTCAACGCGCTCGTGGCGGCGGGCATCGGCCTGCTCGTCAGCGTCGGCGGCATGGCCGTCGGCGCCGGGATGGCCGTGGCCGACCCGAACTTCCAGGTCCCGTTCCCGTGCAACCAGACGTGGGAGGGCCAGACCCGCAGCGACCACAGCCCCGCCAACGCGGTGGACTTCAACCGCGCCAACGACGACGGCGACGCCGTGGTCGCGTCCTCCTCCGGCACCGTGAGCCGGGTCGCCAACGAGGGCTCCACCAGCTACGGCAAGTGGATCGAGATCAACCACGGCGGTGGCTGGACCACCCGCTACGCCCACCTGTCCGCCCAGCGCGTGTCGGTCGGCCAGAGCGTCTCCACCGGCCAGACCATCGGCAACGTGGGCAGCACCGGCGGGTCGACCGGTCCACACCTGCACTTCGAGGAGCGCCTCGACGGCAGCGCGGTGAAGGCCAAGTTCAACGGCACCACCGCCCTCTACTGGGGTTCCAGGAGCTACAAGAGCAACAACAGCTGCGGTGGCGGCGGTTCCGACGACAACCCGTACGACGCCGAGGAGGTGTGCGGCTCGGGCTACAAGGTCGTCGACTCCGCGGCGCTGGGCACCAAGGGCCGCGTCTACCTGACCTACAACGCGGGCAACGGCAACAACTGCGCCGTCACGATGAAGCACACCAAGCTGGGCACGGCGTCGGCGTCCTCCGCCTTCCTGGAGGTCCAGGGCTCGGCGCGGACCACCGACTCGGGCAACTTCTCCTACTACGCCGGTCCGGTCCGCAAGGCCGCGCCCGGCAAGTGCGTGAAGTGGGGCGGCTCGGTGGACTCGGAGTCCTACACCAGCGGCTTCGAGCACTGCGGCTGACACCGGTGAGGGGAACGCCCCGGTCCACAGTGGACCGGGGCGGACCCGTTGGCGGGCAAGGGAGTGGGGGATGTCAGTCGACGAGCACCGGGTCGAGGTAGCCGAGGAACGACTCGAAGAACACGGGCAGCCGCACGTCCACCCCGTCGAACAGCACGCGCGCCGTCCGCTGGTGCAGCGCGGCCTCACCCGCCTGCCCCTCGGCCAGCAGCGCGCGGGCCAGCTGCCGGTGCCCCGCCGCCCGGCCGTACGCGCTGCCCAGTTCGCTGGTCATCGCCAACGACGTCCGCGCGTCCTCCAGCGCCGCGGCCGGGTTCCCCTGCCGCAGGTGGATCTCCGACCGGCTGAGCAGCGTCGTCCACTCGTCCTCGCGGTTGCCGACCTCCCGCGCCCGCGCCATGCACTCGTCGAGCAGCAGCAACGCCCGGTCGAGGTCGCCGAGGTGCCCGTGGAGCAGGCCGAGGTCCGCCACGCAGATCGCGATGCTGTGCGGCGCCCGGTTCTCCCGCGCCAGGTCGAGCGCGTGGCTCGCCAACGACACCGCCGTGGTGTCGCGGCCCGCCAGGTGGTGGGCGCGGGCCAGCACGTGCAGCGTGCCGACCCCGGCCCCCGGCGCGCCGTGCTCGTCCAGGATCGCCAGCGCGCGGTCCAGGTGCGGCACCGCCTCCTCCGCGAGGCCCAGGTAGTTCGTCAGCAGTCCGCCGAGGCTGACCAGCACCCGCGCCCGCGCCAGGTGGTCGTCCCCGGCCAGGTCCAGCGCCCGCTCGTACCGCTCGCGGGCGGGCCCGTACCGACCGGCGACCTGGTCGGCGAACGCCCGCACGACCAGCGCGAGCCGTTCGGTCGCCGGGTCGAGCACGGTCGTCGCCACGGCCGCGGCGATGCGGCCGGTCCGCGCGATCTCGGCGTGCAGGTCCTGCTTCCACAGGTGTTCCTGGAGCATCCGGGCGATCCGCAGCGCGAGCACGCCGCCGTCCGGCCGGGCCGCGGCCTGCGTCGCGGCCACGAGCAGGTTCGGCGTCTCGGCCGCCATCCACGCCAGGCACTCCCCGATGCCGCCGGGGTGCTCCGGCGCGCCGTCCGGGCGCGGGACGTCCAGCGGCCGCAACGTCGACTGCACGGCGCGGAGCGTGCGGTCGTAGTGGGTCAGCGCGCGCGTCACGGCCGCCGACCGGTCCTCCGCGGTCTCGTCCCGCTCGGCCTGCTCGATGGCGAACAGCCGGAGCAGGTCGTGCATCCGGTACTCCCCCGGCGCTCCCACGTCCACGAGCCCGGCGTCCACGAGCGGGTCGATCGCCCGTTCGGCCTCGATCGGGTCGAGCCCCAGCAGGGCGGCGGCGACCGGCAGCCGCAGCGTCGGCAGGGTCAGCAGCCCCAGCAGCCGGAACGAGTGCGCCGCGACCCGGCCGCGCGCGGAGCCGTCGCGGGTCAACTCCTCGTAGCTGAGCCGCACGCTGGAGCGCACCGCGAGGTCGTCGAACCGCAGCTCGTCCAGCCGGTGCCGCTCGTCGTCGAGCCGGGTGGCGAGCGAGGCCAGCGTCCAGTCCGGCCTGCTGCGCAGCCGGGCGGCGGCGATCCGCAGCGCCAGCGGCAGGTAGCCGCAGCTGCGGGCCACCTCGGCGGCGGCGAGCCTGCTCGGCTCGTCGGTGACCAGGCCGGTGACCGCGCTGAGCAGCGCGACGGCCTCGTGCTCCGGCAACGGGTCCAGCGCCAGGTGCAGCCCGTCCAGGGTGGCGAGCATCCGCCTGCTGGTGACCAGCACCGCGCTGCCGGGCCCCGCGGGCAGCAGCGGGATCACCTGGCCCGCGTCGATCGCGTTGTCCAGCACCACGAGCACCCGCCGTCCGGCGAGCGTCGACCGGTACAGCGCCGCGGCCTCGTCGGCCTCGGACGGGATCGCCAGCGGCGGAGCGCCGAGCGCGCGCAGGAAGTGCTGGAGCACCTGCACCGCCTCGACGGGGTCGCGGCCCGGCGTGGAGCCCTGGAGGTCGACGTAGAGCTGGCCGTCGGGGAACAGGTCGGCCGCCAGGTGCGCGACCCGCAGCACCAGCGCGGACTTGCCCCGACCACCGGGCCCGTGGACCGCGCCCACGACGGGGTCCGCGGCGGCGAGCGCCAGCAGGTCGAGCAGCACCTCCCGCTCGCGGTCCCGGTTGACGAACACCGCGGGGTTCGCGGGCAGCTCACGCGGCGCGAGCCGTTTGACCTCGGGCACGGCGTCAACGGGGGCGGGGATGTCGCCCGCCAGCACGGACGCGTGCAGCGCCCGGAGCTCCTGGCCGGGGTCGAGGCCCAGCTCGTCGGCCAGCAAGCGCTTGCCGTCGGCGAACACCGACAGCGCCTCGGCCTGGCGGCCGGAGTGGTGCAGGGCGAGCATCAGCTGGCCGCGCAGGCGTTCCCGCAACGGCTGCTCGGCGACCAACGCCGTCAACTCCGGCACGAGGTCGCGGTGCCGCCCGGCCCGCAGGTCGGCGTCGACCCGGTACTCGACCGCGCCGAGCCGCTCCTCCTCCAGCGCGTCGCCGAGCCGCCCGCCCCGGCCGGTGTGCCGCAGTTCGGGGACCGCCGTGCCGCGCCACAGCCGCAGTGCCTCGCGCAGCAGGTCGCCCGCCACCACCGGGTCGGCCGCGGCCGTGGCCCGCCGGACCAGCTCGCGGAACGCCTCCAGGTCAAGCGCGCCCGCCGGGATGTCCAGCCGGTACCCCTGGCGGGAGCCGGACAGCGTCGCGCCGGGCCCTTCGCCGAGGAGTCTGCGCAGCTGCGACACGTACACCTGGACGACCTTGCGGCCGCTCGCGGGAGGCTCGTCCTCCCACAGCACGGCGAGCAGGCTCTCCACCGACACGACGTGGCCCGCGCTGAGCAGCAGGCTGGTCAACAGCCTGCGCTGCTGCGGGGCGGCTATCTCGAGCGAGCGCCCGTCACACCGCACCTCCAACGGCCCCAGAACCCCGAACGACCAGCTCACAAGTCCACCCAGACACGCGTCGGCCGACCACCGTCCACAGGGCTGACCGCTCCCCGCCGCTACACACGCCGGTGGGGTCCACGGCGTTGCCCCGGTCAGCCGATCGCGACGATAACAGCACGGCCCGGTCTCGCCAGGTCGTTGAACGGTGCGCAAATCACCCCGGCGGGAGCCGCGGGATCGACTGCTCCGCCCGGCACGTCCGGGCCGAACGGGTCAGTGGTTCGGTGACGCGGGCGGGGTCTTCCCGCTGAACGCCGTCAGGAACTTGTCGCGGAAGGCGTCCATGCGCCACACGGGTGCGTTCGCGCCCGGCTTGAGGCCGTCGTCCCAGCCCCAGCCCGCGACCTTGTCGAGCACGGCGGGGTCCTTGGCGACGATCGTGATGGGCACGTCGTGGCCCGCGTCGGCCCCGGTGACGACCTGGGCGGGCTGGTGGTCGCCGAGGAACACCAGCACCAGGTTGTCGTCGCCGAAGTTCTTCACGTACGACACGAGGGTGTCGAGCGAGTACTCGACGGACTTGGCGTAGTTGGCCCGCACGGTGGCGGGATCGCTGCCGAAGATGGTTTCCGGGGCCTCCGCGCCGGCGGTCATCTTGTCGTACACGGACCCGTCGCCGACGTCCTTCCAGTCGATCGGCTCGGGGATCGGCGTCCACGGCGCGTGGCTGGACAGCAGCGGCATCGCGGCCATCACCGGCGCGTGGCCGGGCGTCGAGCGCTCGCGCTGCTGGAACGCGGACAGCGTGTACTGGTCGGGCATGGTGGCGTAGCCGAAGCGCGGACCCCGGTACCCGATGTCGTTGCCGGGGTAGATCTTGTCGTAGCCGAAGTACTCGCCCTCCGGCCACGCCTGCGTGATGCCGGGCATGACGCCGACCGCCCGCCAGTCCGCCTTGGCGAACGCGCTGGGCAGCGACAGCCGGTCGCTCGCGACGAGCGTGCGGTACCGCTGCTGGTTCTCGATCCACAGCCCGGACAGCAGCGTCGCCTGCGCCAGCCAGCTGCCGCCGCCCGCCGTGGGCGAGGTCAGCCAGCCGCTGCGGGAGCCGTACCCGGCCGCGCGCAGCTCGGCGCCGCCCGCGTCGAGCGCGGCGGTGACCCTCGGCGCGATGTCCGGGTTCTCCAAGGCGTTCTTGCCGTAGCTCTCGACGAACGAGATCAGGACGTCCTTGCCGTGCAACGAGGTCAGCAGCTCCGAGGGCGGGGTGTCGCGGAACGCGTCCACCGCCGCCTCCTTCGCGAACGCCTCGCGGTCGTTGAGGCCCGCCCGCACTTGACGCGCGTGGTCGTAGACGAACTGCGACGCGGTGCCCGTGGAGATCGGCACGCCGGGCACGGCGAGGGTGATCCAGGCGACGGCCAGCAGCGCGACCAGGCGGGTCGACGCGGTGCGGTGGCCGGAGACGACGCGCGACAGGCGCAGCACCGCCCGCGCGGTGAGGACGATCAAGCCGATCACCAGCGCGACGGTCGCGACCACCGCGCCGATCGACGCGACCCGACCGACCGTCACGTCGACGTAGTCGACCGCGGGCCCGAGCAGCGGCCAGTCCAGCACCAGGTCGAACGGCCGGTACAGCACGGCGTCGAAGCCGATGTCCATGATCTTCACCACGAGCAGCAGCCCCAGTGCCGCCCCACCGACCACCGCGAAGATCCGCCGCGCCCTGGGCGGCAGGACGAGCACGAGCACCACGCCCAGCAGGCCCTCCACCGGGATGCGCAGGAACGCGCCGGGCGTGAACTTCTCCAGGTCGGCGGGGGCCACCAGCGCCGCCAGCACGAACAGGCCCGCGAGCACGGTGGTCGCGTACCCCAAGCCCCGCCGCCACCCGCTCCGGCCGGTGGGCGCGGTGGTGTCGTCGTCAGTGGTCGCCGGTTCCTCGGCGGACCGCCGGAACCGAGTCAGGAACGACATTCTGCGAACCCTCCGCCGAGGTGGAACGACCGGTGCACTGACAGGGGTAACGCTTGCGGTCGCCGGATGGTTCAGCGAGTGGCGAACCCGATCCGGTGGGTACCGTGAGGCCCGTGACCCGTCCGCACGTACTGCTCAGCGTCGCCGTCAGCGTGGACGGCCACATCGACGACCGGAGCGGCCACCGCTTCCCGCTGTCCAACGCGGACGACTTCGACCACGTGGACCGGATCCGCGCCGAGTCGTGCGCCATCCTCGTCGGCGCGGGAACCCTGCGCGCCGACAACCCGCGCCTGCTGGTCAACGACCCCGATCGGCGGGCCGCGCGCCTAGCGGACGGCAGGGCCGAGTTCCCCATCAAGGTCACCGTGAGCGGGTCCGGCGATCTCGACCCGGAGTGGAAGTTCTGGCACCACGGCGGCGAGAAGATCGTCTACACCAGCGATTCCGGCGCTCGGAGGGCGTCCGCCGCGCTCGGCGGGCTGGCCGAGGTCGTCGCGCTCGGTCCTACCGTCGACTTCGGAGCGCTGCTGGACGACCTGGGCGGCCGCGGGGTCGACCGGTTGATGGTCGAGGGCGGCGAACAGGTGCACACGGCGTTCCTGGCGGCCGGGCTGGCGGACGAGATCCGCATGGCCGTCGCCCCGATGCTCATCGGGCAGGCGTCCGCACCGCGCTTCGTGGGCGCCGCCGACTTCCCCGGCGGGCCCGCGCACCGGTTCCACCTGGAGGAGGTCACGCGGCTCGGCGACGTGGCCGTGCTGCGCTACTTCCCCAAGCACTGACCGCGGTCAGACGTGGGCCAGCACCAGGGCCCGCTCGGTGACGACGCGGTGGCGGAACAGCCACGCGGTGTCCCGCCCGAACGACCACACCAGTGTCGCCAGCGCGAACCCGACCAGGTACTGCGCGAACGGCACGAGACCGGACGCGGCGACCACCAGCAGCACGCCCTGAACGGCGGCCACGGTCTTGCGGGCGAAGCTCGGCGGCAGGTCGGCCCGCAGCCACGGCAGCGCCCAGGACGCGGCCACGAAGGCGTAGCGCATCGCGCCGATCGCCAGCACCCACGGGCCGAACGAGAACGCCACGTGCGCGCTCAGCACCAGGATCAGGAACGCGTCGACCTCCATGTCGAAGCGCGCGCCGAGCACCGACGACGTGCCGGTGCGGCGGGCGACCTGGCCGTCCACGCAGTCGAGGGCGAGCGCGACGGCGGTGAACGCCACCATCATCGTCGTCGGCACCCCCTCGCCCACGCGGTCGACCACGATCGCGGTCACGGAGCCGACGAGCACACCTCTGCCGAGGGTGACCCGGTCGGCCGGTCCGAGCGCGGTTCCCGTGCGTTGCAGCGCGTACCCCAGCAGGGACCAGGTCGCGACGGCGTACAGGACTCCGGTGAGCCAGCCCAACGGGCCCAGCCCCACCGTGCGCTCGACGACGGCGAGCAGAATGATCTGCGCACCGGCCCACGCCGCGTGCTCGGGCACGGCGGACGCGGTCTTGCTGTGCTGGAGTGTGGTCATCGTGCCCCTCGTGATGTGGGCCCCGTTTTTTCGGAGGTTCTTGGATGACACGCGCAGCGAGGGCACTTTGGTTCACCTCAAGCGGAAAAAGTGAGATCCGACCCGTGGATCTGGCCGCGCCGGGGCCGGACGAGGTTCTGGTGCGCACGCTCTACTCCGGGATCAGCCGCGGCACCGAGACGCTCGTGCTCAGGGGCGGTGTCCCGGAGAACCAGCACGCCGTGATGCGCGCTCCGTTCCAGGAGGGCGACTTCCCGTGGCCCGTCAAGTACGGGTACCTCAACGTGGGCGTGGTCGAAACCGGTCCCGCGGATCTGGTGGGCCGCACCGTTTTCTGCCTCTATCCACACCAGACGCACTACGTGGTGCCGGTCAGCGCCGTGACGCCCGTGCCGGATTCCGTCCCGGCCGAACGCGCGGTGCTGGCCGGGACGGTGGAGACGGCGGTGAACGCGCTGTGGGACGCGGCTCCGCTGATCGGCGACCGGATCGCGGTCGTCGGCGGCGGGATGGTCGGGTGCAGCGTCGCCGCCGTGCTCGCGAAGTTCCCCGGTGCCAGGGTCCAACTCGTCGACAGCGACCCGAGTCGAGCCGACGTGGCATCGGCTCTGGGCGTGGACTTCGCGCTGCCCCAGGACGCGCGGGAGGGCTGCGACCTGGTCGTGCACGCCAGCGCGACCGAGCAGGGCCTCGCGCGGTCGTTGGAACTGCTGGTGCCGGACGGTCGGGTCGTCGAGCTGAGCTGGTACGGGGACCGCCGGATCAGCGTGCCGTTCGGCGAGTTCTTCCACTCCCGCAGGCTGACCGTGCGCAGCAGCCAGGTCGGCACGATCGGCCGTCCCAACCGCACGTACGCGCAACGGTTGGCGCTCTCGCTGGACCTGCTCGCCGATCCCGCGTTCGACGCGCTGGTCACCGGCTCGACCGCGTTCGACGACCTGCCGGACGTGCTGCCGAAGCTGGCGGACGGCAGCGTTCCGGCGCTGTGCCACCGGATTGACTACCGTGCGGGACATGCTCCCGTTTGACACCACCACCGACGTCCGCGACCGCGCGGCGACCACGGCCGTGCTGCCCGTCGGCAGCCACGAGCAGCACGGCCGGTTCCTGCCGCTGGCCACCGACACCGTGATCGCCTGCACGATCGCGCGCGGGATCGCGGCCGCGCACCGCGTGCAACTGCTGCCACCGTTGACGATCACGTGCTCGCAGGAGCACTCGGCGTGGCCCGGCACGGTCAGCATCTCGGCCCGCACGCTGCACGCCGTGGTGACCGACATCGCGGACTCGCTGCGCCGCTCCGGCGTGCGGAACCTGGTGCTGGTCAACGGTCACGGCGGCAACTACGTGCTGTCGAACATCGTCCAGGAGTCGGCGAACATGGCCCTGTTCCCGCAGATCGGGGACTGGACGGCCGCGCGCGCGGCGGCGGGCATCGAGACGTCCGCCGACAGCGACATGCACGCGGGCGAGCTGGAGACGTCGATCCTGCTGCACGCGCACCCGGAACTGGTGCGGTCCGGCTACGAGACGAGCGACCACCTCGCCGACGACCGCCCGCACATGCTGACGCTCGGCCTCGGCCCGTACACGGAGTCCGGTGTGGTCGGTCGCCCGTCGCTGGCGTCAGCCCGCAAGGGCGAGGCCCTGCTCGCGGGGTTGACCGACGCGTTCGGGCAGTACCTGCACCTCCTCGACGGGCTCGACGCGTGAGGTCCGGCCGCGCAGCAGCACGACCACGCCGGGCAGCGCGGCCACCATCGCCAGCACGCCGTAGACGACCCCGGTCGTGAGCCCCTGCGCGGCGCCCAGTCCCGCGGCGCCGAACGCCACGGCCAGGAACGCCTCGCGGGGGCCGAAGCCGCCGATGTTGACCGGCAGCCCCATCACCAGCAGCGCCAGCACGATCAGCGGCACGAGCTGCGCCACCGACGCCGTCGACCCGGCCGCCCTGGCGGAGACCAGGAACAGCGCGACGTGACCGGCCAGGGTCGCCGCGGACAGCACCGCGACCCTGGGCGCGGCGTGCCGGGAGAACAGCCCGACCCGAGCGTCCGCCCAGGTCGTGGCCAACGCGCCCCGCACCTTGGCCGACCGCGCCGCGACGACCGCGACGAGGGCGAGCCCGGCCAGGATCGCGACCAGCACGCCGGTGTTCGGCACGAGGTCCACGGCGAGCACGGGCTGCGTGAGCAGCACCGCTATGCCGACGGAGATCAGCACCACCTGGCCGGCGAACCGCTCGAAGACCACCGCGCGCACCCCGCGACCGACGTCGCCGGACGCCTTGCCGTGGTGCACCGCGCGATCCACGTCGCCGAGCACGCCCGCGGGCAGCACCGAGTTGAGCAGCAGGCCGCGGTAGTAGTCGCCCACCGCCTTGCCGAGCGTGAGCGGCAGGCCGAGGGCTCGGGCGATGACCACCCAGCGCCACGCGCTGAGCACGGTGGTCAGCAGCCCGATGCCGAGCGCCGCCGCGATGGTCCAGCCGTTGACCGCGCGCAGCCCGTCGAGGAACGCGTGGGTGCCCAGGCGGACGCCCAGCGCGACCAGGATGCCGACGGCGACGAGCAGCCGCAGCCACGGCCAGACCCGGCGCATCAGGCGGCCCTCGGCAGCGCGAGCAGGTCGGTGTGGTGGACGACGGCGGTCACGCCGTCGAGCCTCCGACGCAGGTACTCGGGGGCCTCCGCGGCGAGTCCGGGCTCCTGCTCGACGGCCGCGCCGACCCACCCCCGCAGCCACTCGGCCGTCAACGCGGCCTGATCGGGCCCCAGCCGCCACGGACTGGGCCGGGTGACCACCTCGGACCCGACGCGCTCGAACGCGGCCACAGCGGCCGTCACGGCGTCCGGGCCGAGCAGCCGACGGCCGTCGACGACCCGCCGCTGGTGGGCGTTGAAGGCGTCCTGGAACACGACGTCGAGGGGGTCGGCGGGCTCCAGCTCGACCCGGCCGGCGACGGACAGCGTGAACAGCACCGGGATGCCCGCGCACGCCTCGGCCAGCCCGTCCACCTCCTCGGCGGTGAACAGGTCCAGCAGCGCCGACGCGGTCACCAGCGAGGTGCCCGCGAAGTCGTCGCCCCGCAGCGCGGTGAGGTCACCCTCCCGCGTCTGCACGGTCACGCCCTCGCGCGTCATGCTCGCGCCCGCCAACTCGAGCAGACGGGGGTCCAGGTCGTGCAGCACCCAGTGCTGCCGCCCTGCCAGCCGTCCGGCGAGCCATCGCCCCATCGATCCGGTTCCACACCCTAAATCACGTACGACGAGGGGTGTTCGGTTCAGAAGTGCTTCGCGAAGGGGGTCGAGAAGATCCACCGCGCGGGCCTCGGCGTCGGCCTTCTCCCGCAGTGCCAGCCATTCCGGAGCGAAGCTCATCCGCGCACCCTAACCAGCACGCGGGCCATCTCCTCGGCGGCTTCTCGCCATCCCGCGAGCCGGTCCCGCCGCAGGTGAGCCGCGTCACGGAGGTCCCGGCGCACCCGCTCGTCGCCGAACCAGCGCCGGAGTTCACCGGCCAGCGCGGCGACGTCACCGGGCGGCACGAGCACCCCGCCGCCGCCCAGCGCGTCGGGCACGGAACTGGCCACGACCGGGATCCCGCGGGCCAGCGCCTCCGTGACGACCATGCCGTAGGTCTCGGCGCGCGACGCCAGCACGAACAGGTCCGCGGCCGCGTACGCCCGGTCGAGCGGCTCGCCGTCGAGCGGGCCGGTGAACCGGACGCGGTCGCCGAACCCGTCGGCCACGCGCCGCAGCCGCCGCACGTGCCCGTCGTCCCGCAGCGGCCCGACGCAGTCCAGCGTCCACGGCACGTCGACCAGCGTCGCCAGCGCGTCGAGCAGCACGTCGTGCCCCTTGCGCGGGGTCACCGACGCCACGCACAGCAGCCGCGACACCCCGTCCGTGCCGGGCGCGAGGTCCGCCGGGTCGACACCCGGCGTGACCGTGCGCACCCGGTCCGGGGCCAGGCCGTGGTGCTCGACCAGCCGCCGCGACGCCCACGGGCTGGTCCCGACGACCGCGGCGGCCGCGGCCAGCACCCGCCGTTCGGCGGCGTCCAGCCCGGCCGCGACACCGGGGTCGATCCCGGTCTCGTCGGCCAGCGGCAGGTGCACCAGCACCACCAGCCGCAGCCGGTCGGCGTGCGGCACGACGACGTCCGGCACCCCGCACGCCACCAGCCCGTCCAGCAGCACGACCCCGCCGTCCGGCACCTCCGCAAGCGTTCGCGCCAGCTCCTCGCACGCCTGGGGCCCCGGCCGTGGCCAACCCCCGGCGACGGCAGTCTCGCGCACGTCCACGCCCAGCCCGACCAGCTCCCGGAGGACCCGCCGGTCGTAGACGTTGCCGCCGCTGGGGATCGACAGGTCGTCGACCCCAGCGGGCAGCACGACGTGGATCGTCACAGCGCGCGTTCGTAGCTCGCCCACGCCACGTGCGACTCGTGCAGTGTGACCTCGATCGCCGACAAGCCCTTCGCGCCTTCACCGAGAGCGCCCGCGTGCACGCGCTCCGCGAGCCGGTCCGCGATGTGCTTCGCGAGGAACTCCGTCGAGGTGTTGACGCCCTCGAACTCGGGTACCTCGTCCAGGTTCCGGTAGTTGAGCGCGGCGAGGACGGTGCCGAGCTCCGATGTGGCCAGTCCGATGTCGACCACGATGTTGTCCGCGTCGAGATCAGTCCGTTTGAACCGTGCGTCCACCACGAACGTTGCTCCGTGCAAGCGCTGGGCCGGACCGAAGACCTCGCCGCGGAAGCTGTGCGCGACCATCACGTGGTCGCGGACGGTGATGCTGAACAGGGTGACCTCCACCAGGTGAGCGGGTTACGGTGCAATCCCGGCCGAGCGTAATGACGTCCGACCGGTGTCGGGTGACGAGGGGATCGGATGTACGAGCAAGCCATCAGTCACGAAGACGTCGCCGAGTCCGATCTGGTGACACGCCGCGGCACCTTCCGCGCCGTGGCCTTCCGGGCCGACGGGCACGAGCACATGGCGCTGGTCTACGGCAAGACGCGCATGCGCGAGAACGTGCTCGTCCGCGTTCACTCGGAGTGCATGACGGGTGACATCTTCGGCGCCATGCGCTGCGAGTGCGGCGAGCAGCTCGACGCCGCGCTCGACCGGATAGTCGCCGAGGGCAGCGGGATCCTGATCTACCTGCGCGGCCACGAGGGCCGCGGCATCGGGCTGGTGGAGAAGGTCCGCACCCACGTGCTCCAGGACGAGGAGGGCCTCGACACCCTCGACTCCGCCACGACGCTCGGCCTGCCGATCGACACCAGGGACTACGGCCCCGCGGTGAAGGTCCTCAAGCACCTGCGCGTCGCGTCGGTCCGGCTCATGTCCAACAACCCGGACAAGATCCAGGCGCTCGAGTCGAACGGCATCACCGTCGCCGCCAGGGTCCCGCTCCTGGTGCAGCCGAACGACCACAACATCGGCTACCTGACGGCCAAGCGCGACCGCTTGGGCCACGACCTCCCGCAGGTCGACGTGTTCACCACGGACCTGCACCACGCGGCCGACCGTTGACCTACCGCGACCTGCTCCCCATCGCTCGCGAAGCCGTGGCGATGGGGAGCAGGATCATCCACTCCCGCCCGTTCGACCACGTCACCGCGAAAACCGAACGCGACCTCGTCACGGACATCGACCTCGCGGTGGAGGACGCCCTCCGCACCTTCCTGCGGGCCGAGGCACCCCACGTGGGCGTACTGGGTGAGGAACACGGCCACACCGGCCCGACCGACCTCTGGTGGGCCCTGGACCCGGTCGACGGCACCACGAACTTCGCCCGCGGCATCCCGTTGTGCGCGGTCTCCCTGGCCTTGGTGGACGACACCACCAGCGTCCTGGCGGCCATCACGTTGCCGTTACTGAACGTCGACTACCACGCCGTCCGCGACGAGGGCGCGTACGCAGGCGACCGCCGACTCCACACGTCCCCGGTGACGGACGTGGCGGACGCCGTCATCTCCATCGGCGACTTCGCCGTGGGCAAGGACGCGACCACGAAGAACGCCGTCCGCATCGCCCTCCTGACCCGCCTGGGCGCGACCGCCCAACGCATCCGCATGATCGGCACCGCCGCCATCGACCTCGCGTGGGTGGCGGAGGGCAAACTCGACGCCACGGTGATCCTGTCCAACATGCCGTGGGACACGATGGCGGGCGCACTACTGGTCCACGAATCAGGCGGCCTGGTCCTGGACCTGGACGACACCCCGCACACCTCGGCCTCCACCGCCACGATCGCGGTCACCGCGGGCCTGCGCCAGGTGGTCATGAACACCCTCAACCAGTCCTTTGAGGACGCTCAGGCCTGACCCGCCACTCCTGCCGCACTCACCCCGCTCTCCCTTCCGGCTGACCCCTGCCCTTTCAGCCGCACTCACCCCGTCTTCCGACCCTTTCCCAACCGCGCCCTTCCCTCTTCCGGCCACCTCCTGCCCCACCAGCTACTCGCACAGGAGTACTCGCCCTTGACTACCTGAGGTACTCGTGTTTGAGTACCTCCCATGAGTGCTACCCGGTTGTTCATCCTCGGCGCGCTGGCCCGTGGCGGACCCATGCACGGCCACCAGATCCGGCGGGCCGCGCAGGAGGACCGCACCGAGCTGTGGGCCGACGTGAAACCGGGTTCGCTCTACGGGGCCCTGCACCGGATGGCGACCGATGGCGTGATCGAGGCCGTGCGGACCGAGCGCGACGGGAACCTGCCGGAGCGCACGGTCTACGGCGTCACGGACGCCGGGCGCGCGGAGTTGGCGAAGCTGCGGCTCGGGATCCTCACCGACGCGCGGCTGCGGCCCGACCCCATCGACCTCGCCCTCGTCTTCACCGACGACCTGCCGCGCGAGGAGCTGCGCGCGCTCGTCGAGACCCGGCGCGCGGCCGTCGACACGACGTTGTCGGGCTGGCTGGAGTTGCGCGAGCAGGCCGCCCCGTACCTGACCGGTCTGGAGCCGCTCGGCTTCGACCACACGATCATGCGGCTGGAGACCGAGCTGGCGTGGCTCGACCGGCTGCTCGACGAACTGGGGAGAGAACCATGACCAAGGTGCTCATCGCGGGCGGTGGTGTCGGCGGTTTGGCGCTGGCGCAGGCGTTGCGGAAGGCGGGCGTGCCGGTGGAGGTGTTCGAGCGCGACGCCGAGGCCGACGACTGGCTGCTCGGCTACCGCATCCACGTCAACCGCCATGGCGGCCAGGCGTTGCGCCGCTGTCTGCCGGAACCGCTGTGGGAGGCCTTCGTCGCCACCGCGGGCCGCCCCGGCGCGGGCTTGACGTTCCACACCGAGCAGCTCACCGAACTCCTGCACGTCGAGGAGGAGCTGATGACCGGCGGTTCCCCGGACGGCCACCACGCGGTCAGCCGCATCGCCTTGCGCCGCTTGCTCCTCACCGACCTGAACGTCCACTTCGGACGGACGTTCGAACGCTACTCCCACAACGACGACGGCACTGTCACCGCGCACTTCACGGATGGCTCCACGGCTGTCGGCGACGTCCTGATCGGCGCGGACGGCGCGAATTCCACGGTCCGCGGCCAACTCCTCCCCGACGCCAAGCGCGTCGACACCGCCGTCCACGGCGTGGCGGGCCGCCTCCCCCTCACCGACGAAACTCGTTCCTGGCTCCCGGACCGCGTCAAGAACGGCCTGAGCATCGTCCTGCCCACCGACGACGAGTTCTTCTTCAGCGCCGTGTTCGACGGCCGCCGCCGCACCGCCGACGCGCTGGCCGCGGGCACCCACTTGGTCGACGAGGAGATGCTGGACAACGTCTCGGACTACCTCCTGTGGGCGTTCGCCACCCGCCACTCGCCCGCGGACGGCGTGGCCCCGCTCATCCGCGACTGGCACCCGACGCTCCAGCGCATGGTCGCCGAAACCGACCCCGCCACCGTGCACACCATGCGGTTCAAGACGTCCGCCCCGGTCACCCCGTGGCCCACCACCAGGGTCACGCTCCTCGGCGACGCCATCCACAACATGACCCCCGTGATGGGCCTGGGCGCCAACACCGCCCTCCGCGACGCCGCCCTGCTCGCCCACCAGCTCACCGCCGTCCACCACGGCGCTCCCCTGCTCGACGCCCTCGCCGAGTACGAACGCCGCATGCTCGCCTACGGTTTCGAGGCGGTCACCACGTCCCGCGACCGCGCGTACGAGTTCACCTCGCCCAACCCGATCGCCAAACGCGCCATGCGCGCCTGGCTGCGCCTCTGCGCGGCGATCCCGCCGATGAAGCGCGCGGCCTTCGGCGACAAGTGGACCGACGACACCGCGGGCCTCCCACCCGTCACCGCGCCGTCCCGCTGATCAGGCCCGCACGACCGGCAGGCTCTCCAGCCCGCGCATGACCCGCGACGGCCGCCACCGCAGATCCCGCTCGTCGACGGCGAACCGCACGTCCCCCAACCGCTCCAGCAGCAACCGGAACGCCACCGCGCCCTCCATCCGGGACAGCGCCGCCCCGACGCAGACGTGCGGGCCCCGCCCGAACGCGAGGTGCTCGTTCGGCGTCCGCTCCAGGTCGAGCCGGTCCGGGTGCGGGAAGCGGATCTCGTCGCGGTTGGCCGACCCGATCAGCAGGCTCACGACGTCACCGGGGTTGATCACCTGGTCGCGCACCCAGATCGGCGCGACGGCCACCCGGAACGTCGCGTCCCGCACCGGCGAGTCGTACCGCAGCAGCTCTTCGAGCCCCGTCCGGATCAGCGCGGGGTTCCGCCGCAGCCACCGCATCTCGTCGGGGTGGCGCAGCAGCGCGTGCATCCCGTTGCCGATGAGGTTCACGGTCGTGTCGTGCCCCACCAGCAGCAACAGGTAGGCGGTGCTGACCAGTTCCTCGTCGGTCAGCTCCACCTTCGCGTTGACCAGCGCGCCGAGGAGGTCCAGTTCCCCGACGGGCTTGCCGCGCTTGCGCTCCACCAGCTGGTTCAGGAACGCCCGCAGCCGCTTGTCGCTGCGGTGGCCGCTGGTGGGCACGACGGTGTTGGACAGCATCTTCCGCGTGGCGGGGGTGTTCATCTCCTCGGGCACCCCGAGGATCGCGCAGATCAGCGCGAACGTCAGCGGCAGCGCGAACTCGCCGACCACGTCGACCCCGCGTTCCGGGTCGACCCGGTCCAGCAGCCGCGTCGCCGTCCGCTCGACCAGCGGCTCCAACGCCGCGATCCGCTTCGGCAGGAACGCCGCCCCCACCAACCGCCGCAACCGCGTGTGCTCGGGCGGGTCGGCGTGCACGAGGTGCTTGTTCAACCCCTCGGGCCCGGCCCGGTACCCGGCGACCCGCTCGGGGTCCTTGCTCAACCTCTCGTCCGCGAGCAGGCACTTCACGTCGTCGTACCGCGACACGTGCCACACGACCCGCCCGTCCCGCTTCACCTCGGGGTACGCGGGCGCGGTCTGCCGCAACCACCGGAAGTACGGGTACGGATCGCTGCCCCTCAACTCCAAGAGCACGGAAGGCGGCTTCACCAGCACAGGTGCGTCAGCCATGGACTCACGTCCCCTTCACTCCGGCGGATTCGCCCCGAAACTAATGACCCCCACCACCCCCGTCCACTCGATCACCACACCCCGCCACAGCCCTTCTCACTCCCCGTACAAATCCCCCACCACGAACGGGCAACCACCCACCACGAAAGACTGAACTTCCCCTCTGCGCTCCCACCACGCACGAGAAACGCGTCACCGCGACCAGCGCCTCACCGCCGCAAGAACAACCCGTTCGGGAATCGCGTCACCACGCACCCGACCACCAACGCAATCGGACACACGCGGAAAAGCCACGGATTCAAAACCTCTTACCCCGCACACGACGCTCACCGAAAAATCGAAATCCGCACCGTTCACCGGCGTGGGAATCAGTACCTAGTCCTCCAGGTCGATCCGCGCGTGCGGACCGCAGAATCCGGTGACCCGGTCGAGCACGTCGCGCAGCACTTCCGCCGCGTCGTCGTCCGCGGCCCGCTCGACGCCCGAGGTCAGTTCGGCGATCAGGTCGGACCGGCTCGTTCCCGCCGCGTTGGCCGACTTGAGTTCCGCGACCAGGGATTCGACATCGCCCCCGGACGCCGTGGCGTCGATGAGCGCCGCCCGTTCTTCTCCGTCCACTCCTGCTCCTGCCGTGTTCGCGCACGCCGAGCTGGTCGCCGTTGGCGTTTCCGATGACCGGCATGCCGCTGGCGGCGTCGAGCAGGATCCCGCGGAAGACGATCGGCATGGTCGCCCCTACCCGGCGTGGTGGTTGTACGCGACGAAGCAGTAGCTGGCCACGCCGGCGGGCTTGTCCTTCACGTCGTGCGCGCAGGCGGTGACCATGTAGCAGTCGACGATGAGCCCGTCGGGGAAGTTGTAGCGCTTGGAGAACGGCGTCCAGTCCAGCGACTCCTCCTTGAACCGCGCGGCGAACAGCCCGCCGAGGTTCTGCGACAGCTCGATCGAGTCGGAGGGCGCGATCGAGTCCTTGAACACGCCCTGGAGGTAGGCCGTGATGTCCTTGATGCCGTCGCTTTCGCGAGCGCCTCAAGCGCAATCGCCGCAAGAATCTTCACCACTGTAATAACGCCCTGCCCCATGACCGACCTCCAGCTGCCTCGACCTTTACCGCATTGCCGAATTCAGGAGTACGGCAGCACAAAGATCCAAACAAGTTCCCCCGACCCGAACACCCATTTGCGGCACCTAGTGGGTGACAGCGTGACATTTTACTGTTCCGACAGAAATTCACGGAACATCTTCACGTAAAAGGAAACGACAAGCGCCAACCGGGACGCGATCGCCCACCACAGCCACAAAACGAAGATCGCCCGCCGACCCTGTTCGCACAGGCCCAACGGGCGATTCTCCTACTACTGCATAAAATTGTGGAGCTGAGGGGACTCGAACCCCTGACCCTCACACTGCCAGTGTGATGCGCTACCAGCTGCGCCACAGCCCCGTGCTACTTACCACGTTTCCCGGTCGGTCACCCGTCGTTCTCGTGTGGTCATACCGTACAACATCGTCCCCACCGAATAAAAATCGGGCCCCCCCGCAACGGCGTTCGCGCTGATGGGGCCCGGTTTCCCGGCGACCGGCCCGGTGGTCCACAGGGCCGGTCGGCGGTGGTCGATCTCAGGCCTTGAGGAGGTCGGAGATCCAGTTCTCGTTGTCGATGCTGATGAGCTTGTCGCCCACGGCCACCGACGGGGTGCCCTGGAAGCCCTTGCTGCCGTCGCTGCGCTCCGCCTGGAGGTGCGGGGTGTTGTCGGCCTTGTCCAGGTCGGCCTCGAGGGCCTGGTGGTAGGTGCCGCTCTCGACGCAGGTCTTGAACGTGTCGCCGGTGATGCCCAGGTCCGTGCCGAGCTGCACGAGTTGGGCGATCGTGTAGCCGGCGCCGTTCTCCTCGGGCTGCTTGGCGTAGAGGGAGTCGTGGTACTCGGGGAACTTGCCCGCGTCGGCGGCGCAGACCGCCGCGTTCGCGGAGTCGCGGGAGTAGCCCTCGGGGTCGGAGAGGCGGACCAGGAGCGGCAGCACGTGGTAGCGGATCTTGAGGTCGCCCGCCTCGACGTGCTGGCGGAGCTGGTCGCCGTACTTCTTCTCGAACGTGCCGCAGATGGGGCAGAGGAAGTCCTCGTACACGTCCACGGTGACCTTCGCGGTGTCCTTGCCGACCAGGACCGTCGCGTCGGGCTGGCGTTGCACGGGGACGGACAGCGCCTTCAGGTCCGGGGCCGGGGTGAGGGCTTCGGGGGTGGAAGGCCTGGTCAGGAGCACGCCGCCGACGACCGCCACCGCGAGGACCACCACGACGACCACGCCGATGAGGACCTTGTTGCGGTTGCCGGACGACTGCCCGCGGGCCGCGGCGACCGACTTGGCCGCCATCTGCTGCTTCTTCTTGCGAGCGTTCCGCTCCGCGCCACCCACGTCGTCCAAGTCCTTCCGAAACCCGCGCCTGTACTCCCCGGAGGCTAGCGGCGAAGACTGAGCGGAACCTGAGCGATCAGGTGTCCGAGCGGCCCACGCGGACACCGGTCGGCAGCTCCGGACCCTCGTCGAGGCACTCGGCCGGGCCCTCGTCGGCGTCGTCGACGGGCCGGGTTTCCTCGGCCACCAACCAGAAGCCGAGCGCGAGGATCATCGTGACACCGGTCACCGTGAAGGCGACCTGGTAGGAGAAGGCGTCGGCGAGGACGCCCGCGAGCAGCGGGCCGATGATGACGCCGAGGTCGGTGACCATCTGGAACGCCGCGAGCACGGGGCCGCCCTTGGCCTTCGAGCCGATCACGTCGGCGACCACGGCGTTCTGCGGCGGGTTGAGGACGCCCGCGCCGATGCCCGCGACCAGCGAGGCGATCATGAACAGCGTGATCGTGCCGCTGAAGCCCATGCCGATCGTGCCGACGGCCGACACGGCGAGCCCGGCGATGCCCAACGGCTTGCGGCCGAGGCTGTCGGCGAACTTGCCGGACACCATGAGGGCGGCGGCGTTGCCGATGGCGAACACGGACAGGGAGATCGCGGCGACGGCCGGGCTGCCGTCCAGCGCCTTGGCCACGAACAGCGGCACCAGCGAGACGCGCAGGCCGAACACCGCCCAGCCGTTGGCGAAGCCGGAGGCGAGGGCGGCGCGGTAGGCGCCGGAGCGGAACGCGTCGCGCACGAGCATGGTCGGCTGGGTGTTGTTCTGGTCCAGCGCGGCGAGCGTGGAGCCGCGCAGGAACCACCAGACGAACACCGCCGCGACCACCAGCGACACCGCGTAGGCGATGAACGGGGTGCGGATGGAGACGCGGACCAGCGCCGCGCCGATGATCGGACCGCCGATGCTGCCGAGCAGGAACCCGGTGGCCCACAGGCCGGAGGCGCGGGCGCGCAGCGTCGGCGGGGTGAGCCGGATGAGCAGGCCGACGGCGGCGACGGTGAACATGGTCGAGCCGACGCCCGCGATCGAGCGGAACGCCACGAGCTGCCAGTAGTGGGTCGCGAAGCCGCACGCGCCGGTGGCGAGTGCGACGATCAGGATGCCCGCGATGTACGTGCGCGGCTCGCCGAAGCGCGTGACCAGCTTGCCGCTGACCGGCGCGAACGCCAGCCGGACGAACGCGAACGAGCTGATCACGACGGCGACGGCGGTGGTGCCGACGTTGAAGCTGTCCGCGTAGGCGGGCAGCACCGGGGCCACGATGCCGAAGCCGACGGCGATGATGAAGCTCGCCACGACGAGCACCCACACCTCTTTGGGCAGGCGGGGTCTGACGACGTCGATGCCCTGCACGCGCGGCCTCCCGTTATCGTTTAGCTGTGCTAAAGATATAGGCCGGGACCGGGGAATCTCAATCCAAAAGCTCGTCGACCCTTCGGGCGTACGCCGTCACCGGGTATCCACCGGCGAATCCACAGGCCTCGGCGAACCGCTCCCCCGCGCCACCCTCGTCCACGTGAGCCGCCACGAGCGCCGCGCCGGCCGACCGCAACGCCGCCACCGTGCTCGCCACCAGCTCCGACCCGAGCCCCCGCCGCCGACGGGCGGGCAGCACCACGACCTGCTCCACCAGCCCCACCCCGCGCTCGACGAACCCGCCGGCGAACCCGACGAGCCGCTCCCCGTCGTCGACCACGAGCTGCACGCACCGCGGGTCGTCCCACCGCTGCCCGAGATGCCTCACGAGCCGTTGCTGCCCACTCATCCGCAGCCCCAGCTCGTCCGCGACGAGCCCACCGACCTGTTCCAGATCGGTGTCACGTGCCACCCGCACCCGAGACGACACCTCCGCGGGCCCGCGGTGCAGCACGGCCATCGACTCCTCGACGGCGAACCACCCGGCGTCATCCGCGATGCCCTCGATCTCGGCCACGGTCGTCGGCGACGCGTACACCACGGCCTCCGCCCGCCCGATGTCGGCGAACGTCTGCTCGAGCCGCATCATCGTCCCCGCGACCTCAGCCGACGAGCCGTCCAGCGCACAGGCGAAGTTCCCGGACGGGAAGGGGTTGTCGCGGTTCACGACGACCGTCGCACACCCGACCTTCCCGACCTTGCCGTACCGAACAGCCCCGGACGCGACCCGCGCCCCCTCCACCAGCCGAGCCAGCTCACGGGCCCGGTAGGGGTCGAGCAGATCGGGATCATCGGGATCGTGCAACGGATCAACCACCCACCCAGCCTGACACGCCCCACCCCCTCCCCGTCACGCCGCCGAGCACTAGGGCTGTTGGCGTGACGGCGCGGTCACCGAGGGATGCCGACACGCCGCACTGGGGGCGATTGGGCGGGGAGGGGTGGTGACTCGGTGTTGGTGTGAAAGGTCCGTTCAGCCACGGGTTGCCGAGCGGGGATTCGCCGCGAGTCGATGAAAGGTCCGTTCAGAACAGGCGAGGACGAGGCAAGACCAGGCTGAGTTGGCCCGGCGAGGGGGCAGGCGGGGCGGAGCAGGGCGGGGCGGAGCAGAGCAAGGCGGGGCAGGGCGGAGCAGAGCAGGGTGGGGCAGAGCAAGGCGAGGCAGGGCAGGGCAGGGCGAGGCAAGGCGAGGCGGAGCAGGCCAAGCGGGCTGGGCGAGCGAGGCGAGGGCAGCGTGGTGTGAACGGTCCGTTCAGCCATCGGTAGCCGAGTGAGAAGTCGCCGCGAGCAGATGAACGGTCCGTTCAAGCCGGACCGAGTCGAGCTCGACCAGGCATGGCCAGGGCCGGGGCGAGCAGGTTGAGCCGCGCGAGCAAGCAGGTTGAGCCGCGCGAGCAAGCAGGTGGGGCTGCGTGGGTGGGTGTGAAAGGTCCGTTCGGCCCGCGGTGGTCGAGGTTCTGCTTCCTCCTAGGTGTGAACGGTCCTTTCACCACTTGTTGGCCGAAGTCCGATGCCTGGACGGTGTGAAAGGTCCGTTCAGCGCTGGTTCCCCGAGTGAGATGTTGTCGTGCCCCGGTGAACGGTCCGTTCGAAACAAGCCGGAACCGGCAGGGCGGGGTGACCCAAGGCCGGATCGGGCGGTGGGCTGGCGGGACCGACCCTGGTCATGGTGAGGCGGGGCAGGTGGTGGTGAAAGGTCCGTTCGGCGAAGGATCACCGAGGGCTGGTTCCGTGGCGGGGTGAACGGTCCGTTCACGCCTTGGCCGCCGGAAGTCCGGGGTTGGTCGGGGTGAAAGGTCCGTTCGGTCGCCAGCCCGCGAAGGTGGTGTGAACGGGCCGTTCGCGTGTGCGCTCGTCCCTCCTCACTGGTCGGTTGGCAGACTGGCTCGTTGTGGAGCTGCCGAACCTGCCAGTCCGGGCTGTGCTCGGTGATGTCGTTCGTGTGCTCGCCGAGCACGGGTGTGCGGTGTTGGTTGCTCCGCCTGGCACCGGGAAGACCACGTTGGTGCCCTTGGCGTTGGCCGAGGCGCACGCTGGGCGGGTGGTGGTGGCCGAGCCGCGGCGGATCGCGGCTCGGGCGGCCGCCGCGCGGATGGCGGCGCTGCTGGGTGAGCCGGTGGGGCGGACGGTCGGGTACTCGGTGCGCGGGGACCGCAAGGTGTCGTCCGCGACGCGGATCGAGGTGGTGACGTCCGGGCTGTTGGTGCGCAGGCTCCAAAGCGATCCGGAACTCGCCGGCGTCGGCACGGTGTTGTTGGACGAGGTCCACGAGCGGCACCTGGACGCGGACCTGCTGTTGGCGTTGCTGCTCGACGCGCGGGCCGGGTTGCGGCCGGACCTGCGGTTGCTGGCGACGTCGGCGACGGTCGCGGCGGATCGGCTTTCGGAACTGCTCGGCAACGCGCCCGTGGTGCGCGCGGAAGCCCGGACGTTCCCGACCACCACGGACTACGTGCCCCCCGCGCGCAAGGAGCGGATCGAAGGCTGTGTCGCCCGTGCAACGAAACGCGCTTTGTCCGAAGTGGACGGTGACGTGCTCGTCTTCCTGCCCGGAGCCAAGGAGATCCGGCACACGGCGGCGTTGCTGACACTCAAGGACGTCGACGTGCTCACCCTCCACGGACGGCTGTCAGCGGGCACGCAGGACGCCGCCCTCAAGCCCGGCTCACGTCGTCGGATCGTGCTGTCCACGGCCATCGCGGAGTCGAGTCTGACCGTGCCCGGCGTGCGCGCGGTGGTCGACTCCGGGTTGGCTCGGGTGCCGAGGGTCGATCACCGGCGCGGGCTGTCGGGGCTGGCCACGGTGCGCGTGTCGATGGCCGTGGCCGACCAGCGCGCCGGACGCGCGGGCCGTGAGGCTCCCGGTCACGTCTACCGGTGCTGGCCGGAGCACGAGCACAGCACGTTGCCGCGCTACCCCGAGCCCGAGATCAAGACGGCGGACCTCACCCGGCTCGCGCTGGAGCTGGCCTGCTGGGGCACCCCGGACGGCACGGCGCTGAGCTGGTGGGACGCTCCCCCGACCGGGGCGCTGGAGGTCGGCCGCACGGTGTTGCGGGCGTTGGGCGCGCTCGACGCCTCCGGGCAGGCGACCGACCGGGGCCGGAAGATGTCCGGGCTCGGGCTGCACCCCCGGCTGGCCCGCGCCCTGCTCGACGGTGCGGCCGAGGTGGGCGCGCGGGCGGCGGCAGAAGTCGTGGCGCTGCTGGACGACGACGCCCTGACCAACAGCGCCGAGCTGGCGACCGCGTTGCGGGACCTGCGTTCCGGGCACAACGACCGGTCCAAGCGCTGGTCGCGCGAGGCCCGCAGGTTGGCGGAACTGGTCAGCGGTCGGGGTCACGACGACCCGGCGCTCGTCGTGGCGCTGGCGCACCCGGAGCGGTTGGCGCGCAGGCGGTCCGGCGGTGGCGGTGTGTACCTGATGGCGGGCGGCACGGCGGCCGAGCTGCCGCACGGCAGCGGGCTCGGTGACGCCGAGTGGCTCGCCGTCGCCGTGGCCGACCGCGAACCCGGTCGCAGCCACGGCCGCATCCGGTTGGCCGCGCGAGTGGACGAGAACCTCGCCGTGCGGGCCGCCCCCGCGCTGGTGTCCACTGTGGACGACGTGCGCTGGGACCACGACGTCGTGGCGAACCGGGTCCGCAGGCTGGGCGCGATCGTGTTGTCCAGCAAGCCGTTGCGCGATCCGAGTCCGGCCGCCGTCCGCGCCGCGCTCGTCACGGGGCTGCGGTCCGAGGGCCTCGGACTGCTCCGCTGGCACGCCGACGCCACGCGCCTGCGGGAACGGCTGGCGTTCCTGCGCCGCGTGCTCGGCGACCCGTGGCCGGAGATGACCGACGAGGCTCTGCTCCAGGGCGTCGACGGCTGGCTCGACAACGCCCGCAAGCGCGCCGACCTGGCGAAGGTCGACGCGGAGAAGGTGGTCCGCCACCTCCTGCCGTGGCCTGCCGCCGGCCGGCTCGACGAGCTGGCGCCGGACCGGCTGGAGGTGCCGTCGGGGTCGCGGATCCGGGTCGACTACACCGGCGACAACCCGGCGCTGCCGGTGAAGGTGCAGGAGGTGTTCGGGTGGGTCGACACGCCCCGCATCGCGGACGGCCGGGTGCCCGTGGTGCTGCACCTGCTGACCCCCGCGGGCCGCGCCACGGCGGTGACCGGTGACCTCGCCTCGTTCTGGCGGACCGGATACCCGCAGGTCAGGTCCGAGTTGCGCGGCCGGTACCCGAAGCACCGCTGGCCCGAGGACCCGATGACCGCCCCGCCCGCACGTCGGTGACAGCGGTTGTCCGCGATCCGCTCTACGGTCTCGGGCATGAACCTGGACTGGACGAAGGAGCTGACCGACCAGCTCGACTTCTTCTGGCAGCGGCAGTTCCTGCCGCGGCTGGAGGGCCTCACCGACGAGGAGTTCCTGTGGGAGCCGGTCGACGGCTGCTGGAGCGTGCGCCCGGACGGCGAGGGCGGGACGCGGTTCGAGTGGACCTACCCGGAACCCGTGCCGCCGCCGTTCACCACGATCGCGTGGCGGATCTCGCACATCGGCGACGGCGTGCTGGGCGCGCGGGCGGCCAACCACTTCGGTGACGGCTACGACCGGGAGGCCGTCCGCTACCCGATCACCGCGCGGGAGGGCCTGGACTACCTGCACGAGTCGTACGCGTTGTGGCACAAGGGACTCACGACGCTGGACGACGAGGCGCTCGCCCGGCCGTGCGGACCGGCCGAGGGCCCGTACAGCGAGTACTCGTTCGCCACGCTCGTGCTGCACATCACCCGTGAGGTCGTCCACCACGGCGCCGAGGTCTGCGTCCTGCGCGACCTCTACCGGGACCGCACCAGGGGCAGGTAGACCTCGTCCACGATCTCGACCAGCACGTCGTCCGGCGCGCTCGGCACGCCTCGGGTGACGAACTCGGTGCGCAGCAGCGCGACCGCGACCGTGGCCACGCGCGGGTGCAGGGCTTCGGGCCGCACCTCGCCCCTGGCCACGGCGCGGCCGAGGATCGTCAGCCACAGGCCCGCGCCGCCGTCGTTCGGCCGGTCCTTCAGCTGCGCCAACGCTTCCGGGTCCGCCAGCAGGCCGCGCAGGATCTCCCCGTACGGCGAGGACCACGTGCGGTTCGCCATCCGCAGCAGTTCCAGCGCGTCGGTGCGCAGGTCGCCGGTGTCGGGCGCTTCGACGGTGGTCGTGGTGAGCCGGTGGTACGCGGCGATGCCGAGCGCGGCCCGGTTCGGCCACCGCCGGTAGAGCGCGTTCTTGTTGGTGCCTGCCCGTTTCGCGACCCGGTCCATGGTCAGGCCGGGGTAGCCGGATTCGGTCAGCTCGTCCACGGCCGCCTGGAGGATCGCGTCCTCCAGCTCGGCCCCGCGCCGCCGCACCTCCGCCATGCACCCTCCCGACGAGAATTAGGTACCAACCGTACCTTGCGCGACCGCGCCACGACCAGATAACTTCCCCAACAAGGTACGGCCAGTACCTTATAAGGGAGGAACCATGAAGCACGGCATCACCTACGACACCGGTTTCCGCAGCGGCGGGTCGAGCACGCACGAGCCGTTCGACCCGGACGTGGTGCGGCGCGAGATGCGGATCATCCGCGAGGACCTGCACTGCGACGCCGTGCGGATCACCGGCGGCCACGTCGACCGCCTGGAGGTCGCCGCCGTCCACGCCGCCGCGGTCGGCCTGGAGGTGTGGATCTCCCCGTTCACCAACGACCTGACCACCGGCGAACTCCTGGACCTGCTCGCCGACGTGGCCGAGCGCGCCGAACGCCTGCGGCGGTCCGGAGCCGAGGTCGTGGTCGTCACGGGGTCCGAACTCGCCCTGTTCACCATCGGCTTCCTGCCCGGCGACACGCTCGCCGACCGGCTGGAGCTGATCACCACCCGCCCGCCGGAACTCGGCCCCGCGGTCGCGGCCGTCCCGGCGCTGCTCAACGATTTCCTCGGCAAGGCAGCCGCGGTCGTGCGCGAGCGGTTCGGCGGGCGGATCACCTACGCGTCACTGGGTTTCGAGCGCGTCGACTGGGAGCCGTTCGACCTCATCGCCACCGACGCCGGCTACCGCTCCAAGGAGGTGGAAGCGG
Organism: Umezawaea sp. NPDC059074; assembly: GCF_042738955.1. Lineage (NCBI taxonomy): Bacteria > Bacillati > Actinomycetota > Actinomycetes > Pseudonocardiales > Pseudonocardiaceae > Umezawaea > Umezawaea sp. NPDC059074. The sequence goes on along the minus strand of NZ_JBHYHC010000002.1, from coordinate 35,263 downwards.
TGTACGAGGCCGAGATGCGCGCCTTCGGGGCGTCGGACAAGCCCGCGGTGATCACCGAGTTCGGCTGCACGACCCACCGCGGCGCGGCCGACCTCGGCGCACGGGGCGCGTTCATGGTCGAGTGGGACGGGGCGGGTCCCGTGGCGCTCAAGGGGGAGTTCGTCCACGACGAGCAGGAGCAGGCCACGTACCTGAGCGAGGTGCTCGACGTCCTGGAGGCCTCGGGCGTCGACACCGCGTTCGTGTGCACGTTCGTCAGCTACAACCTCCCGTACAGCACCGACCCCGCGCGGAACTTCGACGTGGCGAGCTACGGCGTGGTGCGCGTGCTGGAGGACGGGTTCGGCGAGACGTACCCGGACCTGCGCTGGGAGCCCAAGGCCGCGTTCGCCGTGCTGGCCGAGCGCTACGCCTGACCCGGCACCGGGAGCTTCCCCTCGCGCACCAACGACATCGCCTCCTCGGCGAGCGCGCCCATGTCGGCGGTGCCGCCGCTGTCCACCCAGATCCGGACGACGGTCTCGATGACGTCGACGACCACCGCCGCCGTCAGCCGGGCGGTGAGGACGCGGGAAGGGCAGTCGTCGAGCCGCGTGGCGATCTCGGCCACCAGCTCGTCGCGCCAGCTCCACAGCACGTCCGCCAGCTGCGCCCGCACGGACGCGTTCGGGCCGCAGATCTCGTACACGGCCAGCACTCGCGCCGGGTCGGTCGCCATGACGTCGAGGACCTTGCCGATCACCGCGGTCAACACCACCGGGAGCGGCGCGGGCGGCCGGGCGCGCAGGTCCTCCAGCGCGTCGAACAGGCTCGTCTGGACGAACTCGACGACGAGCGTCTCCTTGGTCGGGAAGTAGCGGTAGAGGGTTCGGGGCCCCACCTCCGCCGCCGCGGCGATCTGCTCGATCGTGGTCCGGTGGTAGCCGTTGCAGGTGAACAGCTCGAACGCCTTGTCCGAGATCAGCCGCCTCGTCCTGGCCATCTTGAGCTCTCGGATTCCCATGTCCACCTCCTCGGGGTCGGACAACCGAAGGGAGGCTAACACCGCCACCAGCGCGTATCCGGGGCGTGACTTCGGCCACTTGTCGTGATGGCTCCATCACTGGCAGTGTGAACGTCGTGGCAGTAACTGCCACGAATTCACCACCACAAGGGGTACGCCATGACCGAGGCACCGAGCAAGCCGACCACCGGAACGTTCCCGACGACACGGGCGGCGGAATGCCCGTTCGACCCCGCCGTCGGCTACTCGGAGTTCCGCGAGAACGACCCGATCGCCCGCGTCTCGTGCCCGGCCGGCATCGACGCGTGGCTCGTGACCAGGTACGACGACGTGCGCACGGTGCTCAACAGCCCCGGTCTCAGCTCCGCGGTCCCGGTCATGGGCCACGCGAACCCGCAGGCGGACTTCACCGCGCCGATCACCACGGGGTCGATCATCCAGAGCGACGGCGACGCCCACGCCCGGCTGCGCCGCCTGCTGACGGCCGAGTTCACCGTCAAGCGCATCCAGGCGCTCCGCCCGTACATCCAGCAGCTGATCGACGACCACATCGACGCGATGCTCGCGAGCACCGAGCCCGTCGACCTGGTCCGCGACTTCGCGCTGCCGATCCCGTCGCTGGTGATCTGCGAACTGCTCGGCGTCCCCTACGAGCAGCGCGACCGGTTCCAGCAGCAGAGCGGCATCCTGACCTCGGTCGACGTCGAGCCCGAGATCGCCATGCAGGCCAACGCCGAGATCCAGGGCTTCGTCGCGCAGCTCGTCGTCGACAAGATGCAGAACCCGACCGACGACCTCATCTCGCGGCTGATCAAGCGGGCGCAGGACGCCGGCCAGCCGCTGACCGTCGAGGAACTCGTCGTGCTCGCCCTGTCCCTGCTGGTCGCGGGGCACGAGACGACCGCGAACATGATCACGTTGAGCACGGTCACCCTGCTCCGCAACCCCGACCAGCTCGAGGAGCTGCGCGCCAACCCCGACCTCGTGCCCTCGGCCGTCGAGGAGATGCTGCGCTACCTGTCCGTCGTGCAGTTCGGCCTGTTCCGCGCCATCACCGAGGACATCCCGCTGGGCGACGAGACCCTGCGCGCGGGCGAGTGGCTGATCACCTCGCTGGCCTCGGGCAACCGCGACACCTCGGTGTTCCCCGACGCCGACCGGCTCGACGTGCACCGCAAGGCGTCCGCGCACCTCGCGTTCGGCTACGGCGCCCACCAGTGCCTCGGCCAGCAGCTCGCGCGGGTAGAACTTCAGCAGGTGTTCGGCACGCTGTTCACCCGCATCCCAACCTTGCGCCTGAACGCCCCGTTCGAGGACCTCAAGTTCAAGGACAACACCCTCGTCTACGGCGTCCGCTCGCTGCCCGTCACCTGGTGACCCACCCACTTCGTTCAAGGAGAACACCCCCATGCGCGTGACCATCGACGAAGACGGCTGCGTCGGCGCGGGCCAGTGCGTCCTGGCCGCACCCGACGTCTTCGACCAGCGCGACGAGGACGGGATCGTGGTGCTGCTCGACGAGACGCCCGCTCCCCACCTGCACGACGCGACGCGCGAAGCCGCCGTGCTCTGCCCCGCGCTCGTGATCCACCTGGCCGAGTGATGACCGACATCGGACGCGTTGTCGTCGTGGGAGCCTCCGCGGCGGGGCTCACCACGGCGGAAGCCTTGCGGCGCGAGGGTTTCGCGGGCCTCATCACGCTCGTCGGCGACGAGCTGCACCTGCCCTACGACCGGCCGCCGCTGTCCAAGCAGGTCCTGCTCGGCAAGTGGGAGCCGGAGCGGACCTCGTTCCGCGACGACGCCACGTACCAGCGGTTGGAGATCGGTCTCCGGCTCGGCGCGACCGCGACCGGCGTGGACCTGGACGCGCGGACCGTGTCCCTCGCCTCCGGCGACCGCGTCCCCTACGACCGGCTCGTCATCGCCACCGGCGTCCGTCCGCTCCGGCTCAGGCAGGGCCACGAGCTGCGCGGCGTGCACGTCCTCCGCACCCTGGACGACACCCTCGCGCTCCGCGCGGCGCTGGCCGGGTCCACCTCCGTCGCCGTGGTGGGCGCGGGGTTCCTCGGTTCCGAGGCCGCGGCCGCCGCCCGCACGCTGGGCAAGGAGGTCACGCTCGTCGACCTCGTGCCGGTGCCGCTGTCCCGCCAGTTCGGCGACGAGCTGGGCGGCTGGATCGGCGATCTGCACCGCGACCACGGCGTCACGCTGAGGACCGGGGTCGGCGTCCGAAAACTGCTGGGTGACGAGGCGGTCACCGGGCTAGAATTGGCCGACGGCACCACCGTCACCGCGGACGTGGTCCTCGTGGCCATCGGCTCGAAGCCGGCGACGGACTGGCTGGCCGCGAGCGGTGTCCCGCTGGACGACGGTGTCCTCTGCGACACCACGTGCGAGGCGGTTCCCGGCGTCTACGCCGCGGGCGACGTGGCCCGGTGGCACAACGAGCGCTTCGGCGTCTCGATGCGGGTGGAGCACCGCATGAACGCCACCGAGCAGGGCATGGCGGTGGCGAAGAACATCACCGGCGACCCGAAGCCGTTCACCCCGATCCCGTACTTCTGGACCGACCAGTTCGACGCCAGGATCCAGGCCTACGGGATCTTCCCGCCCGACGCGAAGATGACCGTCGCGCAAGGCGATCCCACCACTCGCAAGCTCATCGCCCATTACCACCACGATGGCGACCTGGTCGGCGTGCTCGGCTGGAACATGCCCCGCGAACTCCGCGCGGCACGAGCCCTGCTCACCAGGGACTAACACCCACCGCGGTGGGGGGGCCCCCCCGGCGAGCCCCCCCCCCCCCCACCCCCCCGCGGCGAAGAAGCCCCCCCCCCCCCCCACCACCCCCCCGCGCCCCGCCCCCTCCACACCCGGCACAACCCCCCCCGGGGGGGGCGTCCCCCCCGCGCACCCCCACCGCCCACCACACTCCGGGGAGACGATGACGCCCACCACCGAGACCAGCCCGGCAAGACTCAAGCTGGTGGGCCTCCTGGGGGCGCTGTGCACCCTCGGCCCGTTGTCGATCGACATGTACCTCCCGGCCTTCCCCGGCATGGCGACCGAACTGGAAGCCGCGGCCCCCCAGATCCAGCTCTCCCTCACCACGTTCATCATCGGCCTGGCACTGGGCCAACTCCTGGCAGGCCCGATCTCCGACGCCATCGGCCGCAGAAAACCCCTGCTCATCGGCCTGGCCACCTACATCACGTTCTCCCTGCTCTGCGCCCTGGCCCCCACAGCACTGACACTGGCGGGCCTCAGGTTCATCCAGGCCCTGGGCGTGGCAGCGGGCTTCGTAGTGGCCACCGCGGTGGCACGAGACCTCTTCTCGGGCTTGGCGATGGCCAAGTTCATGAGCCTCTTGATGCTCGTCAACAGCCTCGGCCCGGTAATCGCCCCGGTACTGGGCGGCCAAATCCTCCGCCTCACGAGCTGGCGAGGCACCTTCTTCGTCCTGGCGGCAATAGGCGCGATCCTCTTGACGATCCTCGCCTTCGCCCTCCCGGAAACCCACAAGCCGGAAAACAGGGCCCCCGCAAACCTCAAGGGCACCCTCAAAACCTTCGGCAAACTCCTCAAGGACCGCTACTTCCTCGGCTACGCCTTGGCGGCCTCCTTCGCCCTGGGCAGCCTCTTCGCCTACGTCTCAGGCGCCTCTTTCGTACTCCAAAAAGTCTTCGGCCTATCGCCCCAGCAATTCAGCCTCGTCTTCGCCGTCAACTCCCTGGGCATCCTCCTGGCAGGCCTCCTCAACACCTGGCTGACCGGCAGACTGATGCCCAGAACCCTCCTCAAAGCAGGCCTGACACTGGCCGCCACCGGCGGTCTCGGCCTCCTGGCCGCAGGCCTCACCAACACCGGCCTACCCACCTTCCTACCAGCCCTTTTCCTGCTGACGACCAGCGTCGGCGTCCTACTCCCCAACGCCGCCAGCCTCGCCATGAACCGCCACCCAGAAGCAGCAGGCAGCGCCTCAGCCCTACTCGGCGTACTCCAATTCCTCGCAGGCGGCCTCATCGCCCCGGTAGTGGGCGCGGCAGGCACGGAAAGCGTCCTCCCCATGGCAACGGTCATGGCCGCCCTCACAGCCTCAGCCGCACTAGCCTTCGCCCTGCTCACCCGAGGCGACAAGGGCATCACCAGAGACCCGGACCCCGTGCCAGAGCCCGCGGTAACCGCAACCCCTCACTAAAACGAAACGACCCATGTCCGCGCTCTTCGCGGACATGGGTCGTTCAGTCGTGGAGGTGCCGGGAATCGAACCCGGGTCCTCTGCCGGCTCATCAGGGCTTCTCCGTGCGCAGTCGACTACGTCTCTACTCGGCCCGACCGATCACGTCGACAAGTTCGGTCTGACAGGCCCAGACACTGTGGGATTCCCAACCAGTACCCGTGCCCGGTACTGGAGGTGAGCCTCCTAGCTGATGCCGGGATCCGGAACGGAGGCGCTTCCGGGCCGACAGCGTTTTCCCTAGCCTCAGGCGGCGAGGGCGAACGCGCGCTGGTCGTTAGACTTGGCGCTTATAGGTTTGCGATGACGCTTGCGGTGGTCTCTCGCCTGCACCGGCACGCTTCCCCTGAATCAACGAACAAAGTCGAAACCGTTCACCCCCGTCGGGCGTTGCTGGTGTTGCCTCGTACAGCATAACGCCCCCGGCCCTGGGTCTCATCCCAATAGGCTTGGGTAGGGCTGGCCCCACCACGGGGACGCTGGCCTACCTGATGGTTCGAGGCCCGCGTTCCGGTGATGCTGGTCTGGCACACCGGGCGGACCTAGGCGGGGACATGACGACGCGAGCACCTTCGAACATCGCCAGGACCAGCGCGTTCCTGTTGATCGAGTTCTTCTTCAGCACGTTGTGGTTCGTGCTGCTCGTGGCGTTGTTCTCCACCAGCATCGGGCTCGCGGTCATCTGGGTGGGGGTGCCGCTGCTCGCCGTCACGCTGGGGGTGGCGCGCGGCGCGTCGGCCTTGGAGCGGGGTCTGGTGCGGTCGATGCTCGGGGTACACGTCCAGAGCCCGTACCGGCCGATGCCCGAGGAGGGCGGGCTGGTGCCGAGGGTGAAGACGGTCATCACCGATCCGGCGAGCTGGCGGGACTTCGGCTACTGGATGCTGATGTTCCCGTTGAGCATCGTCGAGTTCGTGGCCGTCGTCGTGTTCTGGCCGGTGGCGCTGAGCCTGGTGGCGTTCCCCTTCTACTACGACTGGCTGCCCGCGTACTTCATCGTCGAACTCCCCGGCCGCGGCGGCGAGTGGGCGGTCAACACGTTCACCAGCGCCCTGCCCGTCACGGTGCTCGGCCTGCTGCTCGGGCTGCTCACAGTGCCGCTGGTCCGCGGTCTCGGCAGGCTGCACGGGTCGCTGGCCCGCGGCATCCTCGGCCCGTCCCGCACCGCCGTGCTGTCGGCCGAGACGAAGCGGCTCGCGGCGAGCCGGGCGCGGGGCGTGGACTCGGCGGAGGCGGAGCGGCGGCGCATCGAGCGGGACCTGCACGACGGCGCGCAGCAGCGGCTGGTGTCGGTGGCCATGACGCTCGGCAGGGCGAAGACGAAGATGGAGTCGGACCCGGAGGCCGCCCGCGAGCTGATCGCCGAGGCGCACACCGACGCCAAGCTCGCCATCTCCGAGCTGCGCGACCTGGCCCGCGGCATCTACCCGTCGGTGCTGGGCGACCGCGGGCTCGACCCGGCGCTGTCGTCGCTGGTGTCGAAGTGCCCGATCCCGGTCGACCTGAGCGTGGACGTGGAGCCGCGGCCGCCGACGGCGGTGGAGAGCGCGGCCTACTTCACCGTGGCCGAGACGTTGACGAACATCGCGAAGCACGCGGAGGCGACCCGTGTCGGCGTGAAGGTGTTCCGGACCGACCGCTCCGTGGTCGTGGAGGTCACCGACGACGGCAAGGGCGGCGCCGAGGTGCGTCCGGGTGGTGGGCTCGCGGGGCTCGCCGACCGGGCTGCGACCATTGACGGCGTGGTCGTCGTGGTCAGCCCCGTCGGTGGGCCGACAGTGATCCGGACGGAGCTGCCGTGCGCGTGGTGATCGCGGAGGACTCGGTCCTCCTGCGGGTGGGGGTCCAGCGCCTGCTGGCCGACGAGGGCATCGAGACCGTGGCCGCGGTCGAGGACGGGGTGGCGCTGCTCAAGGCCATCGAGGAGCACCGGCCGGACCTGGCGCTGGTGGACGTGCGGATGCCCCCGACGTTCACCGACGAGGGCCTGCGGGCGGCGATCGAGGCGCGCAAGCGCATCCCGAACCTGCCGGTGCTGGTGCTCTCGCAGTACGTGGAGGAGCGCTACGCGGTCGAACTGCTGGCCGGTGGCGCGAGCGGCGTCGGGTACCTGCTCAAGGAGCGGGTGGCCGACGTCGCCGAGTTCGTGGCGGCCGTCCGCCGGGTCGCCGACGGCGGCACGAGCATCGACCACGAGGTCATCACCCAGCTCATGGCCCGCAGCAAGCGCAATCCGGTCGACAACCTGACCGCGCGCGAACGCGAGGTGCTGGGGCTGATGGCCGAGGGGCTGTCGAACGCGGCCATCGCGGCGTCGCTCGTGGTGTCCGACGGGGCCGTGGAGAAGCACGTGGGCAACATCTTCGCGAAGCTCGGCCTGGAGCCCAGCACGTCCGAGCACCGGCGGGTGCGGGCCGTGCTCGCCTACCTCGACGTCGGGTAGCCCAGGAGGCGCGCGGCGTTGTCGTGCAGCACCGCGCGCAGGAACGCCTCGTCGTCGGACCACCCCGCGATGGCCCGCAGCTGCTCCGCGTAGGAGTACGGGATGTTGGGGAAGTCGGTGCCGAGGACGATCCGGTCCGGCACGTCCGCGATCCGCGCGGGCCAGTCCGCGGGCAGCGGCTGGTTCCGCTCGGTGAACGCCACCCCCACCATCGTGGTGTCCAGGTGCACGTTCGGGTACCTCGCCACGAGGTCCAGCGCCGCGCCGTAGTCCGGCATGCCCGCGTGGGCGATCACCGCCGTCAGCCGGGGGTGCCTGCGCAGCACGGCCTCGTAGCGGTCCAGCCCGGTGTGCGCGCCGGGCACCGGCCCGTGGCCGCAGTGCACGACCGCGGGCACGCCCGCCTCGGCCAGCAGCCCCCACGCGGTGTCCAGCAACGGGTCCGCCGGGTCGTAGCCGCCGACCTGCACGTGCGCCTTGACGCACCGGGCGCCCGCGTCCAGCGCCTTGCCGAGGTAGACCTCCACGCCCGGCTCGGGGAACAGCGTCGCGGTCGGCACCGCCCCCGGCGTTCGCCTGCCGAAGTCGACGGCCCACTCGGTGAGCCACTCCCCCATGCCGGGCTTGTGCGGGTACACCAGCGGGGCGAACCCGATCACGCCCAACGCCCGCAGGCGGTCGAGGCGGTCCGGTTCGGGCAGGCGGTAGTGGATCGGCCACTCGGTGCCGTAGTGCGCGGCCGCGGCGTCGAAGAACGCCCACACCTTCGCGAGCACCCGCTCCGGCATGAAGTGCACGTGCACGTCCACGAGACCGGGAAGTCCCAGGCCGGTGACCCAGCCTGGGACTTCCTCGTCGTTCTCGGGCCCGTTCAGTACCGGCCCCCGCGGCCCTTCAGCGCCCGGCCGTACGCCTTCTGGATGTCGCGGTCGGCGTCGCGCTTGGCGATGTCCTGGCGCTTGTCGTAGGACTTCTTGCCCTTCGCCAGTGCCAGCTCCAGCTTCACGTACCCGTCGCTGAAGTACATCGACAGCGGGATCAGGCTCAGCCCGCTCTCCTTGGTCTTGCCGATCAGCCGTTCGATCTCGCTCTTGTGCAGCAACAGCTTCCGCCGCCGCCGCACCTCGTGGTTGGTCCACGTCCCCGCCACGTACTCGGGGATGTGCAGCGCGTGCAACCAGATCTCGCCGTCGTCGACCTGGGCGAAGGCGTCCACAAGGGACGCACGCCCCAACCGGAGGCTCTTCACCTCGGTGCCGACGAGCACGACACCCGCTTCGAAGACGTCGAGGATGGTGTAGTCGTGCCGAGCCTTGCGGTTCGACGCGATCACCTTCCTGCCGCGTTCCTTGACCATGATGCGACTTTACGTGACCGGGCCAGCGGTTAAAGCCGGACGTAGAGGCGCAGGGTGACGTAGCCGGTCAACGCGGAGATCAACACCGAGACGCCGAAGAGGATCGGCGCGATCAGCAGCACGTCGAGCTGGCCCAGCGTCGGCAGGATGCCGGACGAGAACAGGTCGCCGAGCACCCGGTCGAGGATGAACGCCTTGAACAGCACGAGGCCCACCACCGAGACGATCGCGCCGATGATGCCCGCGACCACCGCCTCGATGAGGAACGGCAACTGCGTGTACCACCGCGTCGCGCCCACCAGGCGCATGATGCCGACCTCTGTCCGCCGCGTGTACGCGGAGACCTGGATCGTGTTGGAGATCAGCAGCAGGGCGGCGAGGGCTTGCAGGAGCGCCAGGAACAGCGCGCCGTCCCGGACGCCGTTGAGGACGTTGAACAGCCGGTCCAGGAACTTGCCCTGGTCGTCGACGCTCTTCACGCCCGCCTTGCCGGTGAATTCGCGCACGATCACGTCGGCGCGCTCCGGGTCTTCCAGCTTGACCCGGAAGGTGGCCGGGATGGCCTCCGGACGGGCCAGCTTCACCAGCTCCGGCTGGGCTTCGAAGATCCGCTTGAAGCGCTCGAAGCCCTTCTCGCGGTTCTCGAAGACGACGGTCTCGACGCCGGACGTCTTCTCCAGCGAGCTGCGCAGCCCGGAGCACGGCTGGCTCGCGCAGTCGAGGTCGTTCGCGCTGACGTCGTTGGTGAGCAGGACCGCTACTTCGAGCTTGCCCTGGTAGTTGGCCTGCATCTTGTCGACCATGCGGACGACGAGCAAACCACCACCGAGCAGGCCGAGCGAGATAGCGGTCGTGAGGATCATCGCGATGGTCATCGTGACGTTCCGGCGCAGGCCGGTGACGACCTCGCTGAACACGAAGCTGGTACGCATCGGGGGTGGCGTTCCTTGGGGTCGGGGAAAGGAGTGCGCGAGTGGTCTAGCGGCCTACGCCGTAGACGCCGCGCGCGTCGTCGCGGACGACCCTGCCGTTGTCGAGTTCGACAACGCGGCGCCGCATGGAGTCGACGATTCCGTGGTCGTGGGTGGCCATCACGACGGTCGTGCCGGTGCGGTTGATCCGCTCCAGCAGCAGCATGATGTCCTGGCTGGTGTCGGGGTCCAGGTTTCCGGTCGGCTCGTCGGCGATGAGCACGAGCGGGCGGTTCACGAACGCGCGCGCGATCGCGACGCGCTGCTGCTCACCACCGGACAACTCGTGCGGCAGACGGTCCGCCTTGCCCTCGAGACCCACCAGCTGGAGCACCTCGGGCACCACCTTGACGATGGTGTTCTTGGGCTTGCCGATGACCTCGAGGGCGAACGCGACGTTCTCCGCCACGGTCTTCTGGGCCAGCAGTCGGAAGTCCTGGAAGACGCAACCGATGGACTGGCGCAGGCGGGGGACCCTGCGCCGGGACATCTTCGCGACGTCGAAGTTGGACACGTAGACGCGTCCCTTGCTCGGTACCTCTTCACGGAGCAGCAAGCGCAAGAACGTGGATTTTCCGGACCCGGAAGGTCCGATGAGGAACACGAACTCGCCCTTGTCCATCTCGACCGAGACGTCGTCGAGCGCGGGGCGCGTGGAGGTCTTGTAGACCTTGGAAACGTGTTCGAGGCGAATCACGAGGGCGAAGTCTACCCGTGGCCTGGGTAAAGCCTTCGTCTCGCCCGCCGAAGTGCGGAGCGTGACGATTCATCACCGATCAAGACGACTGCTGCTGCTTGCGCCACCGGATGCCCGCCTCGAGGAAGTCGTCGATCTCGCCGTCGAGCACGGCGCCGGGGTTGCCGACCTCGTGCTCGGTCCGGAGGTCCTTGACCATCTGGTACGGGTGCAGCACGTACGAGCGCATCTGGTTGCCCCAGCTGGACCCGGTGTCCTTCAAGGCGTCCATCTTGTCCTTGTCCTCCTGGCGCTGCCGCTCGAGCAGCTTCGCCTGGAGCACGGCCATCGCGGTCGCCTTGTTCTGGAGCTGCGAGCGCTCGTTCTGGCAGGACACGACGATCCCGGTCGGGATGTGGGTCAACCGCACCGCGGAGTCCGTGGTGTTGACGCCCTGTCCACCAGGGCCGGACGACCGGTACACGTCGACGCGGAGTTCCTTCTCGTCGATCTCGACGTGGTCGGTCTGCTCGACGACCGGCACGACCTCGACGCCCGCGAACGACGTCTGGCGGCGGCCCTGGTTGTCGAACGGGGAGATGCGCACGAGCCGGTGCGTCCCCTGCTCCACGGACAGCGTGCCGTAGGCGTACGGGGCGGTGATGCGGAAGGTGGCGGACTTGATGCCCGCCTCCTCGGCGTAGGACGTGTCGAACACGTCGACGCCGTAGCCGTGGCGTTCGGCCCAGCGGGAGTACATGCGGAGCAACATCTCCGCGAAGTCGGCGGCGTCGATGCCGCCCGCTTCGGCACGCACGGTGACGAGAGCGTTCCGCTCGTCGTACTCGCCGGAGAGGAGCGTGCGCACCTCCAGGGAAGCGATTTCCTCCCGCAGCTTCGCCCGCTCGTTGTCGGCGTCGGCGATGCTGTCCGCGTCGTCCTCGGCCTCGGCGAGCTCGTACATGATGCCGAGGTCCTCGAGGCGGCTGCGCAGGTTGGTGATGCGGCGGAGCTCGCCCTGCTTGTGCGACAGCTCGCTGGTGAGCTTCTGCGCCTTCTCCTGGTCGTTCCACAGGTCGGGGAGCGCGGCCTGCTCCTCCAGATCGGCGACCTGGGCGCGCAACGTGTCGAGGTCCATCACCGCCTCGATGCTGCCGAGGGTCGCGGAGAGGTCCTTGATGTCTGCTTCGACGTCCGGGTTCACGACGAAAGATTACGCCGGCACCGGTCGCGATGAGCGACCGGTGGCCGGGTGACGTGAACGTCAGGCGGTCGGAATGGCGTCCAGCAGCTTCAGGACGGCCTTCGCGTGGGCGAGACCGAACTCGGCCACCGCCTTCGCGTAGGGGTCCTCAGCCGTCTTCACGGCGGTCTTGGCGGCCTCCTGCTCGGAGCCGTACACACCGCGGGCGGTGTCCACCAGCCCGGAGCGCTGCTTCGCCGTCAACGACCCCGCGTGCACGAGGCGGAGGATCAGCGGGCTGCGGAGGTGGTCGGGGCCGGGCTCGGAGAGCAGCCAGTTCTTGAACGCCTTCTTGCCCGCCGCCGTCAGCACGTACTGCTGGCTGGAGCGGGGCCCCTGCTTGCCGAGGCGCAGGAGCCCGGCTTCGGCGAGCGCGGGCAGCTCGCGGTACACCTGGCTGCGGGTGACGCTGAAAAACGCGCCGAAGCGCTCTCCGGCCTCAGCCACGAGCTGGCCACCGGTCTTGGGTCCGTCGTGCAGCAGCCCGAGCAGGGCGGCGGCGGTCGCGTTGAGGTCCGACATAACACCAACGGTGCCACGATGTCGGACCGCTGTCCACAATGGTCAACCGTTCTGTCCACTGTGGCTGATCACGGGCTAGTGGTATTGGGCCATGCGGAGCAACGGAAAGCTTCGTACGGTGACGACGCCCTGATCGACACCACGCTTTCGGCCCCTTGACCGGTCATGTCCAGCTCACGTGGAAAACCCCTGAAGCGCAAAGGAAGTCCGGCCCTCCCGCGCGGCCGCTCACTCCAACGGCAGCAGTTCGGCCGCCGATCTCACTCGCCGCAGCCAAACCCGCCGAATGCGGACCGACCCCGTTCGCACAACAGGTTGGACTTCGCCGCGAGGGCTGGCGCGGCCCCCTGGGACTGGAACGATCGGTCTTGGCGCGTGGCCTGGTCGGGGCTCGCCCGAGTCGGAGGTGCGGGAGATGGGCATCAAGTGGATGGACGGCAAGGTCGCTCGAGGCGCCAAGGTCGTGCGGGGCGCGCGGGCGTGGGCCAGCGGCACGATCCCCGAGCAGTCGGGGAAGGACGAGTGCATGGTGTGCGGCAAGCAGATCCGCCGCAGCCGCAACGTGAGCGGAGAGGGCCGCATCTGCTCCCTCGCGTGCAACCAGTACTGGGTCGAGAACATGAGCTGACCGCTCGGCCCTCGGCGTTCGGAAGTGGCCCGGCCCCACCAAGGGGGGGGGCACAAACACCATAAAAAGGGTGTAC